>JAGHBG010000082.1 GCA_021161105.1 Thermotogaceae bacterium
CTATTAAAGTATCTCCATATTGGACGTCGTAATACATAACGAAATATACAGCTAAAGCATAAGTTAAAGCAACAGATAATAAAAGAACGACAGTGACCTTCTTCATTTTCAGTTTCCTCTCAGCTATTGAGTAACCTTTTTACTTCTTCTTTTAATTCCGTAAAATCCATTGACTTAACAACATAAGAATCAGCTGCCCAGGAAGCAAGATCACTCTTATAATGAGAATAAGCAGTAAGAAGAATTATTTTCACATCCTTTTTCATTTCCCTCAATTTTCCAGCAATCTCAAGGCCATTCATACCCGGCATTTCTATATCAAGGGTGACAAGGTCAAAGTTACCTTTCTGGAATTTCTCCAAAGCTTCTTCACCATTTGAAGCTTCCTCAACCTCGAGTCCCATCTCTTCCAATTCTTCCCTTATTAGAAGCCTCATGTTCGGTTCATCATCAGCAACGAGAACTTTTTTTCCCATGAAATTAAGCCCCCTTTTCCTTGGGTATTTCTATTATAAACGAAGTACCTCTATCTTCAGAACTTTCAACCCAGATTTTACCATTGTGCTCATCTTCTATTATCTTTTTCGCTATAGAAAGCCCCAGCCCTGTTCCATCAGTTTTTGTAGTAAAAAACGGTGTAAATATCTTTTCTTTTATATCTGGTGGAATTGGTTTTCCGTTATTCCGAACCTCCATTCTAACCTTCCCCCTGTCATCTTCCAACACTACTCTTATCTTACCATCTTTTTGTGGGACTTCGTCAATGGCATTTTGTATAAGGTTGATGAGAACCTGTTTTATTCTACTTTTGTCAGCAAATACCTCTATTTCACTTTTATCTGCTATTATTTCGAATTCCACCCCTTTTTTCTTAAGGAGTTCTTCATGAAGCAAATAAACTTCTCTTACGAGCTCAACAGTATCAAATTCAGAGAAATCAAGCTTTCTAAAGTCTCGGCTAAATTCTAAAATCTCGTTAACAATACCTTCCAACCTTTCAATTTCGTTGCGCAGTATATCAAGATATTTTTTTCTGATCTCTTCGTCGTCGATATGCTTTTCTAACCTTCTCAGAAATCCGCCAATCACTGATATGGGATTTCTTAACTCATGGGCTACTCTTGCCGCCATCTCACCAAGGGCGGCGAGCTTTTCCTGCCTTTTTCTCTCCTGCTCCAATATGTACCTTGTAGTTACGTCTTCAAATGTTATTATTACTCCATCTATTTTTCTTCCGTCTATACTCCACAATGGTGAAAATTTTATATCAAAAAATTTATCTTCACCACTTATGTTTAAAAGATAATTGGAAAGGTACAGAACCTCTCTTGTTTCAAAAACTCTCGCAGCCACTGCCCAGATATCTTCGAACTCGGGACTTATCCAGGCTATTGGAGTTCCTATCATGTTTTCCCTGGGCCTTCCAAATATCTGCTCAGCCTTTCTGTTCCATTCAAGAATCTTCCCACCTTCATCAACAACAACAACTGATATATCAAGATTTTGAAGAATACTTTCAGAGAACTTTCGCAAATAATCTATAAGATTTTTTTGTCTCTCTAATGAAAGCGTTTTATTCTTTAACTCCTCATAATTCATCGCATTTTCTATGGCAAGTCCCGCACTCTCCGATACTAATTTAAGTATCTCAATGTCCATGTCTGAAATAGGTTTTTTTGTAAGCTTATTGTCAAGAATTACAACTCCAATCGTGTCCCATCTTCCAACGAGTGGAACTATCACAAAATCATCTATTCCAATGAATTCAACGATATCATAAATGTCTTTAGTTGATCCCTTCACCAAATTTGGAGTCACATGGTAAATCTTTTTTCTCAGGACAACTCTTTCAAGTATTGGATGACCTTTATAGTGCAATATTTTACCTTCTATCTCTTTTGTAAGCCCTTTAGAAAAGTCAACTACAAGTGCTTCTTCTCTAAAATATTGGACGAGATCACCATATCTTAAAGATCTTTGATTGGATTTCTTCCTATGATTTTCGAGATTTTCTATACTTTCAAATCCTGCCCACATCTTAGCAACAAGAACCTGTCGTTTGTTGTCTTTCACAAGTAAAAGCGCTCTATCAAAATCAAGCCCCCGTGGTGATGTCATACCAAGAAGAAGTATTTTATATGCATTTGTTATATTGTAACTTGATCTCATCGCCTGACTTATCACATAAATTGAACTCAGTTTGCTTATATGCTGACGAAGTATGGAAATCAGTTCTTCGTGTTTTTTTCTCAGCTCTTCCAATTTGCTTACTTCATCCTTTATTTGCTCATAATACTGAAGTCTTGACCACGCAAGGGAGTATCTTCTGGAAATTTCCTTCAATACTGATAAATCTATATCGTCAAAATGTTTATAAGGTCTGTAACCTTCCTTTTCTTTTTTGTTGAATAATATTATCATACCCTCCATTTTTGATTGCGTAGATATATAAGAAGCTATCATCGACTTAACATGAAAATCGACTATCTCCTCGAGTGACAGCATGTTTATTTTTTTTCTGGTGTAAAGTACGGTTTCGTTGGATTCAACCTCGACAACAAGTGGGTGATCCAGTGGTATAAAGTTGTCCTTTATCTTCACATTTTTTGCTATTTTTACTTCATATCCATCCTTCGTTTTTTTTGCAAAAATCCCTGCCTCAGCTTCGAGAACATCCAGAGCTATTTCTATAACTCCCTCCATAAGCTTACATTCATCAAAAGTCTTTTCAAAGAGATCTGTGAATCTTCCAAGAAGAGTGTATTTCTTTAAATGGTCTTCAAGCTGTATGTATTTAGCTAAAAATCTCAACGCCATGGACAGATCAACAGCAGCAGATTTTAACTTATCATGATGTATCTTTGCTTTTTTTAGAAAGACTATCCCAATCAACTCATCTTTGTATGAAAGTTTAAGAAGAAAGTTAAGCTCCTGTGGTATTTCATCAGGCATTTTGTCTGAGATACCATATATACTGTATGCTTCTAATTTATTAACAAAATTTAGATTCAGATTCTTAAGTTTCAGCTCCCCAACTCTACCTTTCAACTTCTCATTTGTTGTTCCAACAAGTCTGAAGGAATTCTTTGCTTTTTCATACACAAAAACGGCAACATCTTCTGCTCCAAGCTCATCGGAAAAAAGCTTGGCCACATCGTTCATTGAACCGCCCTTGTATCCTTTTTTTAGAAATTCGTTAACATTATCGAAGATATTCCAGGTTAGACTTCTTTCCATACTTTCACCAGCTTTCCAACATCAGCCACTATCCACGAAATATGAGAACCTTTCCAGTAAACTTTTCCGCAATTTTTACATACTTTGAAATCATCAACTGTCTTGTAAACATACTCTGGTACTTCCCCTTTCACCTTTTCTTTATCCATATGGACAAGTTCTCCATTGCATTCAGAACATCTTGTAAATGGCTTTGCATACTTTTCTATTGAAAACCTATTATTCACTGCTTTTAGCTGCGATCTCCATTTATCGGATTTTATATAGAATACTTCTATTCCTTGTTTTTTTGCCTTTCTCTCAAGAAGCTTATCTCTCGTGAAAAGTATCCTATCTTTTGAAAGTTTTAATATATCATCTTCCTCTATTTCATTGTAATATAGAGTGTCAAAGCCAAGTATCCGCAGCTTTTTGGCTAACTTCCCAAGCATTCTATCGCAAAAAAACTTCAGTTTACTTTCCTCCAACGCTCATCCCTCTCACAAGAGTTGTACTGCCTACAACGCTTCCATAATCTTTGTAATCATCTGCAACAAGTTCTATGCTGGATAAAAGCTCACTTAATGTTCCCGATAAGGCCATGCCTCTTATTGGTTTAACTTTCTTCCCGTCCTCCACCAGATAACCAGATATTTGAACCGAAAATCTCCCAGATACAGGATCAAGGGTATGAGCTCCCATCATATGAGTTACATATATCCCTTTCTTCACGCTTTCAAATATTTTCTCTCTGTTTGCATTTGCTTCCATCCTTAAATTCATAGGAGAAACAGAAGGTGCAGACCTGAAAGAATCAATTGCTGCATTTCCTGTTGGAGACATTCCCAATTTTTTAGCGCTGTAGAGATTATGGAAAAAGCTCTTCAAAACTCCATTTTCTACAACATAGAACCTTTTAGTATTGGTTCCTTCAGCATCGAAAGATGATGCCCCCATGAATTTTGGATTTTTAGCATCGTTAATTAAAGAAACATTCTCAGAAAACAGCTTTTTTCCTATATCTTCCTTCTTAAGAAAAGACGACTTTTTGTACACAACTTCACCAGAAAAAGACCACATACCAATGCTAAAAAGCATAGCAATTGTTTCTGGCGAGAGGATTATGTCATACACACCTGTTTTTTCCACTTCTGCTCCAAGGCCTCCAATGGCTTCTTCAGCAGCTTCTGTAGCAACTTCGTAGGGATCAAAGGATTCAAGACTTCTTGCTATTCTGAACTTGTACCCCATGCTACCGCCTTTTTCATCCACTGCGCTACACATTATAAAAACCTGTGCCATGGAAACTTTTTCATGTTTGTCCACACCTTTTGTAGTCATAACCTTAATTTCCTGAGTAGACACAGTTGCAGAGGCGCCTCGTATGAACTTTATTCTTGGATCGTAACTTTTTGCCCTCTCGACAAGACCAAGGGATATCTCTTTGAGTTTTGCAAGATCATACTTTTCTACACTCTTATCATAAAGACCTTCGATAGGATCAAATTCCACATCATCGGAAACTACATTGCCATCATCAGCCTCTGTAAACTTCGCCATCTCAATAGCAGTTTCAACGGCTTCTTTTAAATTCTCTTCCGCAGGATTCGCCACGCTAACAAAGGCTTTCTTACCATCAACAAAAGCAACTATACCTATTCCTTCAGTAATCCTCTCAAAGATTCTTTCTGGCCCTTCTATCGTTGAAGATACACTCCTGTTATTCTTAGAAATCTTATAAGCAAGACCCTCTGCTCCCTTCTTTCTCAAAAGATTAACAACCACTTCTACCATATCCATCCCTCCTAAAATTTTTTTACCCTTACTCTATCTTAACAGATGACATAAGACCTTTCGCAATTTCTATATATTTATTTACATTACCCACCTTCTTGGATTCTGCAAAAATTCTTATTATGGGTTCTGTTCCACTTGCTCTTATAAGAACCCATCCATCCTCAAACCACATCTTTGTACCATCTGTTGTCTCCACTTTGAAACCCCTTTCCTTAGCAAGCTCTGCTACCTTTTCAACCACCGCTTTTCAATCTCCTTCCATATGAATCTTCGTTTTTATCTGATAGTAGTATGGGAGTTCTTCCAGAAGTTTTGAGAAGCTCTTCCCCGATCTTGTAAAAGCCTCAACTATCAGAGCAGTTGTCATAGCCCCATCTCTCCCAAGAACAAAATCGGGGAATATAACTCCTCCGTTTTCCTCGCCTCCAACAACTCCTCCTCGCTTTAAAAGTTCTCCTGTAACAACAAGATCTCCGACCTTTGTTCTAACAACATCCACTCCAAACTCTTTTGCAACATCATCTATAACAAGTGATGTTGCAACCGTTGTTACCACAGTTCCTTTCTTTCTCTTCAGAACCTCCCTTTCTGCAAGAGCAAAGGTTCTATCCCCTTGAATGAATTCTCCATATTCGTTGATAAATACAGCTCTGTCGGCATCTCCATCCTGAGCAACTGCAAAATCCACATCAACACTTCTGACAATTTCCACCGTAGTTTTCAGGTTTTCTTCGTTTGGCTCTGGATTTCTCCATGAAAATCTACCAGATGGATGAGCATTAATACTCAAAATTCTACACCCAAGTTCTTCCAATACATAGGGAAGAGTAAACGCTCCCGCGCCATTTCCCATATCAACCAGTATTTTTGGCTTAACACTATTTATAAGTTGTTTATCCACTCTTCTGACTATTTCATTTATGTACTCATCTTTTACGTTGTACTGACTCACTTTTCCCAAATCTTTCCATGTAGGGACCTCAAAGCTCTCTTCAAAAAAGATATCTTCTACTATTTTTTCATTTTCTCTTTTCAGTCCCATACCGTTTCCTTCTAAAAGTTTCACTCCATTGAACTCTGGAGGATTATGGGAAGCTGTTATCACAACACCACCATCTAAATTTAGCTTTCTGCAACCAAATTGCACAGCTGGGGTTGGCACCATCCCAAAATCCACCACATTTACACCGCTCTCAACAAGAGCCGAAACAGCAGCATTTTTTAATGTCTCTCCTGAAAGCCTTGTGTCTCTTCCAAGTCCAACCACTGGATTTCGAACTTTTCTTTTAAGATATGTTCCATAAGCTCTTAACAACCTGTACACAAACTCTGGATTCATCTTTTCAGGAAATACTCCTCTAACCCCAAATGTTCCAAATATCCTGCCCATCTGGACCACTCCTTTTTGAATTTCTTTTGCAGCAGATTCATAAATCCCTGTAATTCCATTTAAGTTTATTCTACAGCGCAGCTTACTCCTTCGTGTTCTCATTTTAAAAGATCTTTTAACAACTCCAAAAGCTTTTCTTTCTTTAAATCAGTCATCAGTCTTCCTCTATTCTTTCCTCCACCACCTTTTGAGCCTATTTTCTGATTTATTTTCTTTATTAGTTCGCTGATATTAATGGAACTTGATCCTACTTCATATCCACCATTCACTTTCACAAAGATGAGCAAATTTTCCTTATCTCCTAAAAATTTAAACAAATACTTTCCGACACTTTCAAACCCATCATAAAAGATAACAGAAATATTTCCCAAGTTATCAGCACTCTTTATAAGTTCTGATGAGAGTACCCCTGCAAACTCTTCTGAAATTTTATCAAGAGTGGAGCTTTTTTTTCTGGCATCTTCCAGGATATTTTCAATTCTATTTTCTATCTCATCAACCGATGCTGTAAGTTTTGATGTAAGATTCTTCAGTATATCTACCCTCTTTCTGCACTCTCTCAATGCCCTCGTTCCTGCAACATAGTATACCCTTGTAAGAGAACCCTTTACCTTCTCACAGTCAATTATCTTTATAAGTCCTATTTCACCTGTATTTTTGACATGAAAACCACCGCAAGCGCTAAAATCAAAGCCTTCAACTTCGATTATCCTCACCTTTCCTTTTACTTTTTCAGATAAAGGTTTTCTTAAAGGGAACTTTTCAACGTCTCCCCTTTCAACTATGTGTTCTTTAACCTGCCTGTTTTCAAGAACTATCTTATTAGCAAGTTCCTCGGCTTCATCCATTACTTCTTTCAGAACAGGAGCTGCACCGAGATCTATGGTTGAAACTTCTTCTCCCATGTGAAAAGAAACCGTTTCAATACCAGCAACTTCAGCAAAAGCTGCGGATAAAATATGCTGAGCTGTGTGCTGAACAGCTACATCTTTTCTCCTTCTTTCATCTATCCATACTTCATGTTCTCCTGGTTCAATTTTTTTATCTACTATATGATATATTCCATCCTTTTTCTGGATAACTTTTTTCACATTCACGCCGCCTATCTTTCCCCTATCTCCGAGCTGTCCACCTTTGCCGTCGGGGTAAAAAGGACTTTCCTTTGATACCGCAACGTATCCCTCTTTATCCTCCACCACCTTTTCTATTACAACCTTCACAGTATCCCTCCTCCCTTTTACAATTGTAAAATAAATGTGCAAAAAAGAAAAAGGGATGGTGATTTCGTGTTTGACAAAAAGAAAAAACTGTACAAATTTCCATGTTTTGTGGATACTCATATGCATTTGATATCTCTGGGAATAAAACTTCTAACCCATGATCTTGAAAAGGAAAATTTGAAGGAGCTTCTTGAAAGTGAAATGGAACTTTTGTTTGCAAGAGGATGGTCAAATATACCGCCTTTAGACTTGATAAATCAATACAGCTATCCAGTAATTCTAATAAGAAAATGTGGTCATGTTGCCGTTGTTAACGATACTGCAAAGAAAAAACTCGGACTGAAAGATAACCTCGTTTATGAAAGTGATATGGAAAAACTTTACGAAATCTTTGATTTAAATTTCTACAAAAAAGCACTAAAGGTCGCAGAGAAAGAAATGCTAAGAGTGGGAGTAAGCTATGTTCACACTGATGATCTTCACGGTATGAACTACGAAGAACTTGTTGAGATTTTAAAAGGTGCAAAAATAAGAATTTACGAAAAACTCGCTATAAAAGATCCAAGAAAGGAAATGTTCGGAAAAATAACAAATAGAGTAGTCATAGGTGCTATAAAGCTCTTTGCTGATGGGTCAATCGGCGCAAGAACAGCTTATATGAAAAAACCCTATAAAGATACCAAAGATAAAGGATTGTTTTTATTAAAAGACGATGAAGTCAAAAGAATATTCGAATTTGGAAAGGAAAATAATGTGGAAATCTGCGTACACATCATAGGTGATGGTGCTATGGAGATTATGGCAGAATACTTTGAAAAATATCCAGGAAACAGAATTATACATGCACAGCTGGTGCCAAAGGAAGTTTTACCGAAACTCAGGAATACCCGTTTTTCCATTCAACCGCATTTTTACGCGGAGGATAAAAAATCAGGTCTTTTAGATATCATCAATACAGATTCAATTATTTATCCATTTTTTGAACTTTACAAGATGGGATACGACGTAAGTTTTTCCACAGACGCCCCCGTGTCTCCTCACGATCCAAGGTATGTTATAGAAAAAGCAATGATGATGGGATTTTTGAAGGAAGATGCAATAAAACTTTATACAAAAGGCTCGCAGGATTTCTGCTATTATGAAAAAGAAGATATCACGCAAAATTATCCTGTAGCAGTAGAATTTTCGGGCGGTGAATTTTTAGAACTCTAAACCACGTTGCTTTTACTGTCCACAGATTTTTTGAAAAACCCTTATAAAAACCTGGACAACTTGCGGATCAAATTGCACTCCCGAGTTTTTGACGATTTCGTTCAGTGCTTCTTCTGGCTTCAGTGCTTCTCTGTAAGGTCTTTTACTCGTCATAGCATCAAAAGCGTCTGCCACGGCGATTATCCGTGCTTCCAGAGGTATTTCGCTACATTTTAAACCATCGGGATAACCCTTACCATCACATCTCTCATGATGATGACGAACTATCTTTGCGATATCTTTAAGCTCATCTATTTCCTCAATGATCTCCGCACTTTTCACCGGATGGAGCTTTACAAGGTCGTATTCTTCTTCTGTTAACTTGTCTGGTTTGTGGAGAACATCCTGTGGAACGAATATTTTTCCAACATCATGAAGAATTCCTGCCCAATATATTTTCTTTTTCTTGTCCTCAGAAAGTCCCATTTCATTTGCTATCCTGACCGCCAGATTTGCCACTCTTTCCGAATGTCCTTTTGTGTATGGACTATAAAATTCAAGGGCTTTCACAAGAGCTAAAATAATTTCTCTTTGAAACTTATCCTGAATCTTTACATAATTTCTAATCATTATGAAAGCTGCCCCAATCCTTGAAAAGGCCTCAGCGATTTTGACATGATGTTCAGAAAAGCTCCCATTTTCTGACGGCGAAATGTCAATTACCACGGTTCCCACTCTATCGTTCTCAACAAACACTGGAAGTATCAAACTTTCCTTTATCGGCTTTGATACTTTCATAAGAACCTCATAATCTTCTGGATCCATAATTTTTTTATCAACATTTAAAATATCTTTGACCACTACTGGCTTCTCGTAATAGAAAATAAAGGGTTTCTTGAATCTATGACTGTTGAAAAGCTCCTTATCATGCCCAACAGCCGCCACCATTTTCACATCTCCCTTTTCATTCAACCTGTACATAGAACCGTATTTTGCAGGTTTGAGATATTCAAGAGCAATTTCGAGTAGCCTTTGCATAAACTCCTCTTCATCAATTTCAAGATTCACTACCTGTGATACATGCTCCATTATTTCAAGTGACTTGTTGAAGGATTCTTCAGCTTTTTTCAAATAAAACTCGAGCTTTTTGTTCAACTTTTCCAATTCTTCACTTCTTTTCTTTATCTCTGACGTTGCTTTTTCTAACTCTTCCTTAAGCTTCTTTGAAAAGGTGTACTGTATAAGTATCACTATGATAAACACCAACATAATAACAACAAGCATCCTAATAACAATCAAAACTTTTTTTGAAATATCTCCTGAGATGTTTAAATAACTTTTAACGCTCTTCCAATACACAGAATCCGGATCGGCTTTCCAGCTTTTCAAATATTCATCTATTTTGGATATAACTTGATCAGCAATCTTAGATTTTTTTAAAAAGGCTAATTTCAAATTGACGGGTCTAAATACAATAGAGGAGATGTAGTATCCATACTTAGAAAAATAGAGCAAAGAAGATATCCTGCTAATGACACCTGCATCTATCTCATCGTTTGCAACATCCTTTGCGATATTTTCATAAGAACTGTATGTCTCCTTTACTCTGGCTTTTATGGAAAAACTTTTTAATATGTTTTTAAAAGCGTTTCCGTAAACATCATTTATAACAATACCAACAGCTTTCCCCTTAAGGTCGAATATACTGGATATTGCTTTTTTAGAAACAACAACTCCCCAATTTTGAAAGAATGGTTCTGAATTGAAAACAAACTTTTTCTTTCTTTCGTCAGTTTCGGCTATAGCCGCAATGCAATCTATTTGCCCTTTTTCCAAAGCTGAAAAAAGATCTTCCCATTTGTAATAACTATAAGATATCTTCCACCCTTCCTTTTTTGCAATTTCATTAAGGACATCAACATAAATACCTGCTGCTTTATTACCTTTCACATATACCAACGGATAATCATCATAAACTCCAACTCTCAAAGTGAGTGAAAATGACACGGAACTTATCAAAACCATAATAAATACTATTCTTCTGACCATGACTTCACTCCCATATTTAAAAAAGTAAAACTTATTCTGAGAAAGTATATCATAAATTTTGTGTTAAAATGCTTTCTGGTGGTGCAGGAGGGATACCTTTGATAAGATATATGAAAGGCAAGATCTCATCAGTGAACAAAGACCACATCGTCATTGATACAGGAACTTTCGGATTTGAAATCTATCTTGATGAAGAGAGTCTATCCGTTCTAAATGAAGGTGACGATGTTCTTTTATATACATACTTTTCCTTTGGAGATGAGCCCAGGATATACGGATTTGTCGATGAAAGAAAAAGAGAGCTTTTCATAAAACTTATATCCGTATCAAAGCTTGGTCCAAAAACCGCCTTGAAGATCTTGGGAGCAGGTATCGATAGAATAATAAAGGCAATCAGATCAGAAGATGCAGCAGCTCTGGCTTCTTTACCTGGAATAGGTAAAAGAACAGCAGAAAGAATCATAGTGGAACTCAAAGATAAGGTAAAAGATTACAAAGTTGAACAAGAAAGTGGGCTGATATCCGAGGCAATAGAAGCCTTAAAAGCGTTAGGATTCTCTTCTAAGGAATCTTATGAGGCAGTGAAATCGGTAAAGGATAAAAGAGATCTATCTGAGATAATAAAAGCAGCCTTAAATAAATTGATGGAGAGAAAATGAGGGTAGTAATAAAGTATAAAAAAACTGGTATGAGCAGGTTTCTATCACCTCTAGAAACGCACAAAGCTATAGAAAGAAATCTAAGGAGAGCAAAAATTCCTCTTGTTTTTTCCCAGGGATTTCACCCGACTCCAAAAATTTCTTATCTTGATTCAATAGCAACAGGCGTCGTTCAACAGGCGCTTTACATCACCATTGAAGTAGAA
>JAGHBG010000004.1 GCA_021161105.1 Thermotogaceae bacterium
CAACGTTTAAAAAATACAAGAATATATAAAGAACCCAAAAAATAGCAAAAATTTTATCAACAAGTTCTAGTTTATTTCCCGAAACAAAATTACTGGAAAAGTAATTTGCGATACTCATTTAATATCACACCCCAATAATACTTACTAGTAGCAGCTTTAAAAGCTTTTTGGGACAAGCGATTATAAAGGTCCATATTCTGAACAGTTTTTTCTAATGTATTAGAAAGTTCCAGAAAATTTTTTACTACTTTTCCTCCCGGAATATCTTTAATTGCTCCAGAATCGTAAGAAATATAAGGTTTACCAAAGGCAATAGCTTCTAATATAACTAATGGAAAGGCTTCGATTTTTGAAGTTAAAACAAAGATTCTGCTAAGGCTTATTAATGCGAGAAGAACGTCTCTTTCCACACTTAGTACCAGTAAATTGCTCATTTTTTTTGCACTATTAACACATGATTTCTCGCACGAAAAACGTGAAACTTTCCTGCCAATTAAAATGAAATTCCATTTCTTATGCTTCTTGGCAAGTTTAATAAAATCCTTGTGATTTTTTGCGTAAACATGATTACCGACAGATATGATCAACGGCATATTTAGATCAAACTTGTTTCTGCTCAAAATTTCTTTAGCTTTACCGATTCCTTTTTTAGCATAAACATGAAGTTCCTCCGAATTTACACCATTAGGTAAGACATAAAGCTTCTCCGGAATATATTTTTCCGCAAATTTATAGTCTCGATAATTCTTTGAGTGGGTAATTATTTTATCATATAAACTAAGCCATAAGGGCATTTTCCTAAAATAGCTCCAATATACTGGTTTCCTAATTCCAACTAGCCCTGAAAATCCGCAAGTAAAATGTACGAATTTTGTTTTGGGTAATTTATTGATGGCATGTTGGTTTAATAAATCAAAATGCCAAGTTTGTGATGCATAGGAAACTATGATATCAAATTTGTGCTCAAAAACAAATTCAATAAATTCTTTATAATTACCCTTAATTCTCTTTACTAAATTACCAGATATTTGAAATCTTTTGATTTTGACTCCATTTAATATTTCAAAGTTATTTGTGCTGGGCAAATAACTTGTTGCAACCCACGAGTCGTGCCCTAATTTAGCAAAATACTCTGCGTAAGTTTGTACAACTTTTTCTGCTCCACCTATATGAGGGTAGTAAAACTCTACGCAATGAAGAATTTTCACAATCAATTACTCCTTCAGCATTTCAAATTAGCACAAATTTTTGAACGAAAAATAGCATATTTCATTAATCGTGAATGAAACAATCTTAATCAGAAAATAAGAATTTAATTGAGGGTTAGTACTGTGCATTAAAGTACCAAAGAATTGTATTTCTAAGACCTCTTTCAAATCTAGTAGTTGCTTCAAATCCAAATTCTCTTTTTGCTTTTGAAGTATCTAACATCCTCCTAAGCTGACCATTGGGTTTTGTTGTATCCCAAACGATTTTTCCTTCATAACCAACCAATTCTTTGATTTTGTTTGCTAAGTCTCGTATGGATATTTCAAATCCTGCTCCAAGATTTACAGGATCAGGCTTGTTGTATTTTTCAGTTGCAAGGATTATTCCTTCAGCCGCATCTTCTACATAAAGGAATTCTCTGGTTGGTGAGCCATCACCCCAGAGAATAACTTCTTTATCTCCTCTTTCCTTTGCTTCAACAAATTTTCTTATCATTGCTGGGATAACATGAGAAGTTTCAAGGTCAAAGTTATCTCCAGGACCATATAAATTCACTGGAAGAAGATATATACCATTGAATCCATATTCTTGTCTGTAAGCTTGAAGTTGAACTAAGAGCATTTTCTTTGCAAGACCATAAGGAGCATTGGTTTCTTCTGGATAACCGTTCCAGAGATCTTCTTCTTTGAATGGTACGGGTGTATATTTTGGATATGCACAGATGGTTCCTATTTGCACAAACTTTTCAACATTATATCTTCTCGCATATTCTATTAGTTGTATTCCCATTATTGCGTTGTCGTAGAAGAATTTACCGGGATGAGCTCTGTTTGCTCCAATTCCACCAACAACTGCTGCTAAGTGAATAACTATGTCAGGTTTAAACTCTTCATACATTCGGATAATGTCCTCAAGTTTTGTGAGATCATACTCGGGATATTCTGGAACAAAAACTTTTTCACATTTTCTTTCTTCTTTTAGTTTTCTTACAAGGTGTTTTCCTAAGAAACCGTTCCCGCCAGTTACGACAATTCGTTTTGTGCTCAGTTCTATCATTTCTATGCCTCCCGTATTAAATTCAAGATATCACTAAAAACTCTCTTATCTTCGGCAATGTTGACTTGCTTAAAAGGTATTTCACTTACTAACGGATTTAATATTTTATCTAAAGATATAGATTGTATTCCCAGAGTTCTTAAATACTCAATTGTGGTTATATCCTCTGGAATGTTTTTGCGGTTCAGAACTACCATTGATTTTCCAGAGATAAGGCTTTCTGCTATGGTTGACCAACCTGCTTTGGTTATAACATAATCAGCTGCCATAGCAAAATTCTGTGATTCTGTTTCGTCTATAGGGATTGGATAGCAATTATTGGAAATCTTTGGAAAACTCGATGGGATGATGAAAGCGGTTTTTCTATTGTTATCAAAGAATTTTTTTAAATCATTGCTGTATTCAACAGACATTCCCATTCCGAAATATACGATGTTTTCGTAATTTTCAAGCAAATGTTTTCTTATTTCTGAAGACTTTTCTTCACTGAAATCCCTACAGTAAAATCCTCTTTTTGTATAAGGAGATATACCTATTTCTTCCCGAAAAGGTATCAATTGTATAAAGTAATCCGCCAAATTATACATTTGTCTCAACTGAGTTTGTTCTTTTCCTAAGATACCTTCGTACATCTTTACCCATGTGAAATTCGTAAGTAAAAGGCTTTTAATTCCCAAGGTATTGGCAACAGCAAAAGCATGAGGGACACAATCTGAAACAATAAACTGAGTTTCAAATTCCTTTAAAATGGGAGCCTCATTTGTTATGATCTCATTGATATGTGACAGATAATCATTCAAACTTGCTTCCATTCTTTCTACATCAGGTTCGTCAAAACTTTTGAGATGAAGGCTAATATCATATGTATTTACTCTTCCAAAGACCTGTTTTTTGAACTTGGATAAGCTTTTAATTATAAAGTTCAACTGCTTTTTTTGACTTAAGAATAGTATCTCTATGTTTGAATTGTTCTTAAGTATCTTCCGAGCTAACGCTATAGTACGGGTTGCATGACCAAAGCCATGTCCGGTAACATACCACGCAATTTTAACCTTTGAAGTTGCTCTTGTGTAATTCATACTTTGCGAGCCTCAGATCAGATTCAACCATTATTTTAACCAGTTCTTCGAAGGTAACAGTTGGTTCCCAACAGAGTTTTTGCTTCGCTTTGGTTGGATCTCCAAGGAGCAACTCAACTTCAGTTGGTCTGAAATATCTTGGATCAACTTCAACTAGAACTTCATCTGTACCTTTCTTTATTCCTTTTTCATCTACGTCTTTTCCATACCATTCGATCTCTATCCCAGCATGTTTGAAAGCCAATTCGACAAACTCTCTAACGCTATGTGTTTCGCCTGTGGCTATAACGAAGTCTTCAGGTTCATCTTGTTGAAGCATCATCCACATAGCTTTCACATAATCAGGAGCATATCCCCAGTCTCTTTTAGCATCGAGGTTGCCAAGATACAGCTTTTTCTGAAGGCCAACTGCGATTCTTCCAGCTGCCCTGGTTATTTTTCTAGTTACGAAAGTTTCACCTCTACGTGGAGATTCGTGATTAAAAAGAATGCCATTACAAGCAAAAATGCCATAGGCTTCGCGGTAGTTAACTGTTATCCAATAAGCGTAAAGTTTAGCAGCGGCGTATGGACTCCTTGGATAGAAAGGAGTGGTCTCCTTTTGAGGAATTTCTTGAACTTTTCCAAAAAGTTCACTAGTGGATGCTTGATAGAATTTAGTTTTCTTCTCAAGGCCAAGTAATCTTATTGCTTCTAAAAGCCTAAGGGTACCTAAAGCATCTGAATTTGCTGTGTATTCTGCTGTTTCAAAGGAAACTTTAACATGACTTTGTGCAGCAAGATTGTAGATCTCATCCGGTTGGACTTCTTGGAGTAAACGTATAAGATTTGTAGAATCTGTCATATCTCCATAGTGCAAAAA
>JAGHBG010000228.1 GCA_021161105.1 Thermotogaceae bacterium
ACACCAGTGTTCAATGAGCTTGACGAGACTTTCTTTGCAACGGAAAACTGCTACAGGATGAATGTTTTGGTTGAAGCTACAGTAACAATTACAGGTGTTAAAACTGGTAGTTATCCGAAGTTTTATACGGAAGTAACAGTTGGAGATGCTACAAAGAGTGTAGTTGTCTTTACGTATGACTCTGATGTAAAAGATTGGATCAACAATGTTGGAGAAACATATGTGGGATCAGAACTGTATGTAAGGGGTTACTGGGATAAATATAAGAGTGATTGGGAGATCATCCCAAGATTCCCCGAAGATATCCCGGCAATGGGTGAATAATATCTGAGGAGAAAGTGAGAAAACAAAAGCGGGGCGAGCCCCCGCTTTTAAATTCTTGAAAATCTGGAGGTGATATGGTGAGAAAGGTTTTAACGATACTTTTAGCCCTTTTATCACTTGCTGTGTTTGCAGAAGCTGTGAGTTTTTCTACATTTTTTATTACTTCTTTTGATCCATTAAATGGAAGTGTGGATGTAAGTCACACAATTTTTTATCTTACATATGAAGCAAACGAAAATATCTCTTTAAAATTTACGCAATACGGCAATGTTTTTGATCTTCAAAGCCCAAAATTCTTCTATGCAGAATACAGAGACAGGTTTGGAGATTTCAAAGTCAATATTGACCTTGGAAAAGCCAGGTTGAAAAAGTACTACACTTACAAGCTCAATCTTGTAAGAGTTGGTGGTGTTAAATACGATTACACGGGAGTTGGCGGTTATTTAAGATATGGTTCTTTTGAGATTGGAGGAGCGTATAATCATCCGTATAAGGAATATGCGCTTTATGCTTCTGTATACACGCAAAATCTTAAGGGTGGTATTTATTACGAGGACTATTATCAAAAAGTTAGTGCTGATCTTAATGTTAATTTCTCCATATTTGATATATGGGCAGGAGCAGCCTTTGAAGAGTTTGACTTCAACACGACAACGGCTTTAATTGGTGCAAAAACATCTTTGATGGGATTTGATGTTGCAGCGCAATACGCATGGATAGGAAACACGTATCTAATAGAACGACTAAAGTCTGATCCTAATTATGTTGCTACAAACTGGCTTTTTGATTTTGACATTTCCAGAGACTTTGGAGACTATAGCTTAGGACTATACGCCAAATACAATTCCGCATGGTTCACTGAAGGAACTTATCCACTGATTGCAGCAAGGGCTAAGGTGAATGATTTTGAGCTTCACTTAAAACTTCTCGGAGACGACCTGAATCCTGATCTTTCTGGAGACCAAACGCTTATGGTGGTTTGGGACCATTATTTCAATTATTCTTTTGGTGGAGGGAATGTCCAGGCTGCTGCAGGTGCCGCACCGTCTCAACCTCAATCTCAACCTCAGCCGGTAAAGAGCCTTTCTGTATACATTGTTAAGACGCAAAAGCCAAAGTATAGATTTTCTGTAAAAGGAGTTGTTGTTGCACCATTGGGACTTCTGGATAAAAACTCCATGTATATTAAGGATCCTACAGGAGGGATATTAGTTTATGTTCCGTCGGGGAAGGCGAATTTCTCTATAGGAGATGTTGTTAAAATTGAAGGAACTTTCAAGGAATATTATGGAATGCCAGAAATTGTTGCATCAAAAATTGAAAAGGTTGGAGAAGTTAAATCAATCTCCGCAGAAGCTTTGAAAGATTCTCCAGAGTATGAGCTTCTCGGAAACTTCGTCAGTGTCTCAGGCGTAGTTGTTTCAAAGGCGAAATACGACTTTAATGTTCAATACGGGGAAGGTAAGGTTATTAAGGTTTATATAAAGAAAAACACAGGATTGAAGATATCAAACATTAAAGCTGGTGATAAGGTAACGGTAAAAGGAGTTCTTTACATCTACAAAGGAGCTTTTGAAATACTGCCAAGAGTGCCGGAAGACATCATCATCGGCGGATGAAAAAAGAGCCCCATTGCGGGGCTCTTTTTATAAGTAGCTTTCGTGTGCATCCAGGCTGTACACTTCTTTTGAGAGAAAAGAAAAAGGATAGTCACTGGATAGTGGAGCCTTTTCGCCTCGTATCATGCTGCGTAGTTTCAGGTTAATGGTTCTTTTTATGTGTGGTGCCAGTTTTTCTCTATCAGGATCGTAGTTTTTGAGAGCATAGAGGAACAGGTAGCATATAGTCTGGTATAAATCTTCGTAGGAGGTTATTCTGCTTTTGTATACGCTGTAGAATTTTTTTGCTGTTTTTCTCAGGAGAGGTTCGAATCTTTTGTAAAGCTTTTCTGTGTTTCTTCCCATATCCTGTCCACTATCCAGCTTATCAGAGCTTTTACTATTTTGTCGTCTAATTCCAATGCCGGGGTTGGATCCACTAAGTTCCAGAGTTCCATACCAAGCTTTATAAGATTCTCTTTTGTTTGATCTGGCTCTTTTTGTTTTGCGATTTTGCAGGCTATTTCCAGTGCGTGATATATGGGAGTTATGTTCCACACTAACTTCACCTGCCGCGTCACTGGATGAGATCGAAGAACACCTGTGTCTGAGTATCAATTACTGCGGCTCTGTCTTTCTGGTAATCTGCTGGAACTATGGTTCCTATCATTGCATCCATAAGAGAGTGAACCATTGTTGCATCAAGGGTATCTACTGGATCTGGTATGTAAAGTGTTCTGCTGTTTCCCTCAGGGGTTCTGAAGGTAAGTGCAAGTCTCTTCATTCATCACACCTCCTTTTTATTCATTAGACAAGGTTGAGTGCTGTGTAATCAATTACGAAAGCGTCAACTACGACTCTTGAGGTTATGTTCATTATGTTTTTAACTACATTCTCGATATCCTGGACTGCGGCTGAATCAACTGCGGGAAGCGTCTGAGTTCTTCTGCTGCCGTCTGAGAGCTCGTAGTAAATCCTTACCTGCCTCACACTTCTCCCTCCTTAAAAAATTTTTTTGGAAGGCCTTCCATATATATAGTATACGAATGTATACTATTACAATTGGGTTTCAATAGTGTAAAATAAAGAACAGCATGATAAAACCTGCTGGAGAGGGGTGTGAACTTAGGTGGAAGACGGTAACTTATATTTGCAAATGGCAGCCCTTGCGTTTCTTTTGTACCTTTCCGGGTTTTTTTCCTCGTCAGAAACTGCTCTCACTTCTGTTAGCAAACACCATTTAAAGAAACATGTTAAAAAGGGAGATCCCATGAATTATTTGCATTGGTCTAACAGGATGTTAACCACCATTCTTGTTTCTAATAACATAGTGAACATTCTGGCATCCTCCATAGCCACAATCCTTGTGCTGGAGCTTCTTGGACCTGAGAATGAAGGTCTCGCTGCAGCAATTGCTACAACGGTTATGACGCTGCTAATTTTGATATTTGGTGAGATAACACCAAAAATTTATGCACGGGAGAACACGGAGAGAGTTTTTAAAAGAACAATACCTGTTATAAAAGGGCTGGCGGTTATCTTTGGTCCTGTTATAAAGGTGCTTATGATTATATCTAATTTCTTTATAAAACTTGGTGGTGGCAAAACCGTAGAAGATACGCCCTTCGTTACGGAAGAGGATATTCTTGGTGCTGTGGATGTTGGTCAGGAGACAGGCTCTATTGATAAAGAAGAGGGCATGGTGGTTAAAAGAACCTTTGAGATGAGAAAAACAGCTGTAAAGGAAATCATGACACCCCGGGTTGATATAGTCGCAATTGAAGAGAGTGACACTTTGAAAGAACTCATGGAAACAGTTGATGAAGAAGAGTACAGCAGAATACCTGTTTACAGAGAAACTATAGATGACATAGTTGGTTTTTGCTATGCAAAGGATGTGCTGTCAATAATTTATGAGAAGGGCTGTGATACAGCGTTTAAGATAAAGGTTAAAGATATTATGCGTCCACCCATGTTTGTTCCGGAGACAATGAAGATCTGGGACCTTTTTATGGAGTTTAAGGAGAGGAAGGTTCATATGGCTATAGTCGTTGATGAATTTGGCGGAACTGCTGGACTTGTTACTCTTGAAGATGTTATCGAGGAACTCATCGGTGAAATATACGATGAATATGATCAGGGAGAAACCGTTGGAATAAAAAAGGTGAAGGATGGAGTGTACCTGGTGGATGCATCTACACCGATTAATGACATAGAAAGAGAGCTTTCAATAAAGCTTCCGGAGACGGAATATGAGACACTGGGAGGATACCTCCTTGAGCTTTTCCAGCGGATTCCACAAACTGGTGAAGAGATAACAGTGGGGAATTTTCATTTTAAGATAGTGGCCTCAGGAAAGAGCAAGATAGAAAAGGTTTTGATGAGGGTGATAAATGATGGAGAAGTACAGCAAACTGATTCAAGCAGCGATTGATGCAAGGAAAAATGCCTATGTTCCTTATTCAAATTTTAAAGTGGGAGCGGCGGTTCTAACCGGGGATGGGAAAATATTTACCGGGTGCAATATCGAGAATGCATCCTACGGACTTTCCATGTGTGCAGAAAGGGTGGCTATATTTAAAGCGGTGTCTGAGGGTTACAGGGATTTTGTGGCTATAGCGGTTGTTGCTGATACAGATGATCCTGTTAAACCCTGCGGTGCATGCAGGCAGGTTATGGCAGAGTTCGGAGATATGGAAGTTGTTATGTCAAATTTAAAGGGTGATGTAAAGGTGATGAAGCTCTCGACTCTTTTGCCTGAGGCATTTTCACCAACTGATCTGAAATAGAAAGTAACCCAAAAATTTCTTTTTAAAGTTTGAAATGTGATATTATTATCCGCAAAAGCAGGAGGTGGTCTTTATAAAACCCGCAACACGCAGAAGCAGAATGAGAGAAGCGGTATTTAAAGCGATCTTTCAGATGGACTTTAGCGGGAATGATCCGGAGAAAGAATTGGATAATTTCTTTGAAAAGTGGTTTGATGAGAAGTTAAAAGAAGATGCAAGGAGGTATGTAAGGGGTATAAAAGAGAACCTTAAAGGAATTGACAGAATAATATCATCAAAACTTGAAAAATGGACGATAAATAGACTCTCAGCTGTTGACAGGAACGTTTTGAGGCTCGGAACCTATGAGCTTTTAAATGAAATGGATATACCTATAGAAGTTACTCTGGATGAGATGATAGAACTTGCAAAGAAGTATGGAACGGAAAACAGCGGGAAATTTGTCAATGGTGTTCTGGATAAAATAGCAAAAGAATATACACCAGAGGAAAAAAGAGATTTGTGAGGAGGTGTTTTTGAATGGCATTCCCAAGCGACATTGAAATAGCAAGGCAGGCAAAGCTTAAGGAAATTGCGGAGATTGCGGATAGTCTTGGAATACCAAAAGATAGCCTCAAACCCTATGGCTGGCACATGGCGAAGGTAGACCATAATCTTCTTAACAAGCTTAAGGATAAGGAAGATGGGAAGTTAGTTTTGGTTACTGCTATTACACCAACCCCTGCAGGAGAAGGAAAAACTACAACAAGTATTGGACTTTCTATGGCTCTCAACAAACTTGGCAAAAAGTCAATAGTTGCACTCAGGGAACCTTCTCTTGGGCCAGTTATGGGGGTTAAAGGTGGAGCGGCAGGTGGAGGATATTCACAGGTGCTTCCTATGGAGGAGATAAATCTTCACTTCACAGGTGATATTCACGCTGTAGCAGCAGCTCATAACCTTCTCTCTGCCATGATAGATGCCCATATAAAATTTGGTAATAAGCTTAACATAGACCCAACAAGGGTATTCTGGAAAAGGACTGTTGACATGAATGATAGGGCTTTAAGACAGATTGTAATCGGGCTTGGCGGACGAGGAAACGGTGAACCAAGGGAAGATGGCTTCATCATAACGGCAGCTTCTGAGGTTATGGCAATTCTTTGTCTTGCAAGCGGAATTAAGGACCTTAAAGAAAGACTTTCAAGCATTGTGATCGCAAGAAAGAGAAATGGAGAGCTTGTAAGAGCTGGAGACTTAAAGGCTCAGAATGCAATGGCACTTCTTCTTAAAGATGCTATAAATCCAAATCTTGTTCAGACCATAGAAAACACACCGGCATTTGTCCATGGCGGCCCGTTTGCCAACATAGCACACGGAACCAACTCTATAATCGCAACAAAGCTTGCTCTCAAACTTGCTCCTTACGTTGTCACAGAGGCAGGCTTCGGAGCAGACCTTGGTGCTGAGAAGTTCCTTGACTTTGTCTCTCCAACAGCAGGATTTAAGCCATCAGCTGTTGTCTTAGTTGCAACGATAAGGGCACTTAAATACCATGGTGGCCAGAAGCTTGAGGACGCAAAAGCCGGTGTTGAAGATCTGCAAGCCCTTGAGAAAGGAATAGAAAACCTTAAAGTCCATATAGAGAATCTCCTCAAGTTCAAAATCCCAGTTGTTGTTGCCCTCAACAGGTTCCTCACAGATACAGACAGAGAAATAGAATTTGTCATGAACTTCGTTGAAAAGATGGGTGTAAAGATTGCTCTCAACGAAGCTTTTGCAAAAGGTGGGGAAGGCGCAGAAGAGCTGGCAAAGAAAGTTCTTGAAGAGCTTGAAAAAGGAGCAGTGTACGAGCCAATCTACAGATGGGACATGCCGATTGAAGAAAAAATAGAGATACTTGCAAAAGAAATCTACAGGGCTGGTAAAGTTGAGTATACATCCGCAGCAAAAAGTAAACTTAAATTTCTCAAAAAATACGGTTTTGACAAGCTTCCACTCATCATGGCAAAAACGCAGGCTTCACTAACCGATGATCCGAAAAAATTAGGAGCCCCGCAGGGCTACACCTTCACCATAAGAGACTTTGAAATATCCGCAGGTGCGGGATTTGTTGTTGCTCTTGCTGGTGATATTCTCAGAATGCCTGGCCTTCCGAAAGTTCCAAATGCAACCAAGCTTGACATCCTTGAGGATGGAACAATAATTGGGCTGTCCTGATTTGTCTGTGTGACAGAAATGAAACATCCCCCGCCGCTGGCGGGGGTTTTGTGTTTGTATTTTTTTTGATGTTGATGGAGTGTTAGTGGTAAAATTTCAGTGATGACTCTATGAAGGGAGGGGTAAGGGTGAGAAAATATGGTTATATCCTGTTTTTTGGGGTGATTTTGTTAGTGTTTTTTATAAGTTCATGTCAGATGCTAACAGGGCAACCACCTATAGTAGATATAGTTTCACCAGAAGATGGAGCTACGAATGTTAGTTTAAAACCGGAGCTCATATGGGAGATGAGCGACCCAGATGAAGATACTTTGAGTGTAAAAGTATACTTATCATCTGATAAGGCAGAGGTTGAAAACGAGAGTGCTACACCGATTTTTGAAGGTGAAGATGCTACTTCATGCACTGTAGAAGATCTACTGGAATACGATACAACATATTATTGG
>JAGHBG010000253.1 GCA_021161105.1 Thermotogaceae bacterium
TATTTTACACATTTTTTCGTTTAACTCCCTGCAGAGAAGATGTTATATGTGATACTGAGGGAGATAGACGACAGGTTGATGTTAAGAGAGTTAAGAGGATTTGAGGGAGCTATAGAGAGATATTACGGAAATAAGCGAACTTGCGCATTGAATGTTAGCGTATGTGAAGAGACACAATTTGCTTGACACGACCCATATAAGCAATGGATATCAATCCTGTCACATCGGCGGTTTTTTCATATGGTTTGTCTTGAATTACATTATAAAATCTCTGCTTACTTTCTTTTAATATTCAGTTTTTTCCTCTCTTTCAGAAAACATACTTTTTTATGTATCAAACACAGTGCAATTAAATTGAGTCAAACAACCATATAATTTCATGATAAAATTCGGCAGGGAGAGAGGTGATGAGGTGTACGATCCAAAACTTATAAGAAACATCTGCATAATTGCCCATATAGACCATGGAAAAACGACTTTAATTGACAGGATTCTGGAATACACAAAATCAATTGATCAGCGCCAGATGAAGAATCAATTTCTTGACATGATGGATATAGAAAGGGAAAGGGGTATAACTATAAAAGCTCAACCTGTTAAGATATATTACAGGGCAAAGGATGGAAATACTTATGAAATAAATATAATTGACACTCCCGGTCACGTTGATTTTTCCTACGAAGTTGGAAGAAGTATGGCAGCCTGTGAAGGAGCCATTCTTCTTGTTGATGCCTCGCAGGGTGTTGAAGCTCAAACAGTAGCCCATACATATCTTGCCATCGAGAACGACCTTGAAATAATCCCTGTTATAAACAAGATAGATCTTCCAAATGCAAATATTGAGGAAACTTCCCTTCAGATAATAGATCTTCTGGGAGTTGATGAGGACGAAATATTGAAGGTTAGTGCAAAGGAAGGAACAGGTATTGAAAAGCTGCTTGAGGCAATAGTAAATAGAGTACCACCTCCAGAAATCAAAGATGAAGACTGCCTTGCGGCTCTTATCTTTGACGCCCGTTACGATAAATACAGGGGTGTTGTGGTTTCCGTAAGAGTTTTTTCTGGTAGCGCAAAAAAAGGAGACAAGATAATAACAATGTCAAATGGAAATGTTTACGAAGTTGATGAAGTTGGATATTTCACACCGTTTATGAAACCTGGTGAGGCTCTATCAGCAGGTGAAGTTGGTTACATAATAGCGGGGATAAAAGATGTATCCCAGGCTCGTGTTGGAGATACCATTACTCTGCAGTCAAATCCAGTAGATAAGCCTCTTCCAGGGTATAAGGAAACAAAACCCATGGTATATGCAGGAATGTATCCCGGTCTTCCTGATTATTACCAGGATTTAAGAAAAGCCCTTGAAAAGCTAAAGCTCAATGATTCTGCTCTAACATTCAAACCCGATAATTCACCAGCTCTTGGATTTGGTTTCAGAGTTGGATTTTTGGGGCTTCTTCACATGGATGTTGTCAGGGAGAGAATTGAAAGAGAATTTGGCCTTGCAGTTATCCTTACAGCACCCAATGTTATGTACAGAGTAAAGCTTAAAAATGGCAGACTACTTGAGATAACAAATCCAGCAAAGTTTCCAGAAGAGGATAAGATCGAGGAAGTATATGAACCCTTTGTTGACTTGTCGATAATAACTCCCGGTGAATATATGGGAAACATGATAAACCTTGTGCAGGTAGAAAAGAGGGGAACACTTTACTCGACAGAAAACGCAGGTAAAGACAGGGTTATACTTAAATTTGAAGCACCCCTTGCTGAGATAATTTTTGACTTTTTTGACAGAATGAAGGCTTTCAGCAGAGGGTACGCTTCTATGGATTACGAATTTCTGGAATACAGAAAGTCTGATCTTGTTAAAGTTACTATTCTTGTCAATAAAGAACCTGTTGACGCCCTTGCCTTTGTCGTTCACAGGTCAAAAGCTTATACTATGGCAAGGAAGGTGGTGGAGAAACTCAAAGACCTGATTCCTCGCCACCAGTTTCAGATACCCATACAGGCAAAAGCTGGTGGAAGGATAATTGCAAGGAGTGACATAAAAGCCCTTAGAAAGGATGTGCTTGCAAAATGTTACGGTGGGGATGTCACAAGGAAGATGAAGCTTCTGGAAAAGCAGAAGGAAGGAAAGAAGAAGTTGAGGGAGATAGGAAATGTGAGAATACCCCAGGAAGCTTTCCTTGCTCTTTTGAAGGTTGGTGAGGATGAAGAATGAGGAAGTTACTTCCTGCAATTATAATTGCCACAGTACTTCTGTTATCTTCATGTTCTATTCAGACGGAATTCAGGATTCCGCAAAATCTTACTCCTGCTATGATAGCTTCCGAGCCTGCCGAATTGTTTGACCTTATAACCATTGAAAAGGTCGATGAAATTCTTGAAAGTAAGGTAACTGAAGGTGTCGCAGCATTTTACAACAATGAAAATAAAAGTGCTGTGGTATATGTTGGTTTTTTCAGCTCAACTTTGAAAAGTAGATTATTTTTCGAAAAAATAGCTATTAAAAATGTGTTTTCTGTAAAAAAATATTCGGAAGCTATGAACGGTGGTATGATGGAAATAGAAAAAAAGTCAGAAAAGCTTTGCATACTCTGGGATAGATTTTTTACAGTTGTTATAAAAGGGGATAAAGAGCTCGCACAAAAGATTTGTGAGATGTATATAGATATCTTCTCGTTGTATAATTAGTTTGCATAATGATAAAATTAGCAACTTCAAAGAATGATCAGGGAGGTTATACTTGTGAAGAGGCTTTTATCACTGATTTTGCTAACTCTAATTGTTGTAGGGGCTTTTGCAACATATCTGAACACAGAAGCTGTAATTGAGAAATACAAGTCGATGGTTGAAGATTACAACAGTCAAAACTCAAAGATTCCTTTCGTTAATTATGTAAAAGAACAATTTAACAATCTTTCACTTTACAGGTTTTACAAGATAAAAATGGTGGGCAGTGTTGATAAAAGAGAAACGGCCCTTGACCTCCCCTACTTTCTAATGGCGCTTATAAGAACAGAAGAAAGTATCCAATCAGAGAACGAATCTTTCAGAATAGGTTCTTTGTGTGAAAGCGAAGGCGAAATTGACCTTGGTTTTATGTTGATTATCGATGAAGAGGAAGAGAAAAACAAAAAGATAAAAGAAGAAAAGGAATGTCTCGAAAAGGTTATGGAAGCTTTTGCTTCCAAACCGTTAGAAATTAAGAGGAAGACAATGGATTTTAATGAATTTTTTGCAAAAGCACTATTTTTGTCTTATGTTGAAGCCAGGTTGAAGAATACAAATGTAACACAGAGTTTGGTGAAAAACAGTGCGGCTCTGACTCATGCTTTCAAGCTTTATAACTCTTACACCAAAGATGACCTCAATATGGCGTTCACCCACGTTCTTGGTTACTACCTTGGCGTGATACATGAACCTCTCCTATTTGAGATAAAAGGTCTTAACAAAAGATTATGCAGCGGTTGCAAATATGTTAAAGTTTACTCCGGGGAAGATAAACTGGGAGATTTCATAGAAACTTATAATCGAGACAACATACTTGACTTTCAATCTGTTATAAAAACAGCTGTCGAATTCTTGAAAGATCAACCATTTAAAGATCAAAAAGATTTCGAATGGAAAATAAGATTGGCTTCACAGTACATTTACGAATACTATGTTGAGAATAATATCAGGAAAATGGAATGGTCGGATTTAAAAGAAAATGCCGAAATAATGATAGAGCATACAATAGCTTACTATCTTGGTGGAACTGATCTTGAACCTCCTATAAAGCTTGATATCCCACAGTATAAGGTTCTTTGCGGTAACGGGAGTTGTATATACAGATTCTACAGATACAAAGCACCCGATGAGATAGCAGGAATTTTGAGCAGAGAAGACATCGTAAAAGAAATGAACGAAATATTAGATAAGCTTTCTCAAAACAATAAAAATCCAGAAGAATTCAGCAAAATTCTTGAACAAGAAGGAGATCAACTGAAGCAAAAAGCAATGGATGAAATTGCTGGATTGAAAGATAAATTTGCAATGGAAATTGTTAAAGTTACTCCCAGGCACTACAATGTATGGTGGCTCAGATATTTAATTTATGTCGTACTTGCTTTTGCCGCTTTGAGGATACCTTCTTTAAGAGATCTTTTAATCTTTCTAATGGTAGCTTTTGAGAGTTTTTACATCATGTTCCTTGCTGATTTCAACAGCATGGGAGAGGAATTAATTTACTCACTGGCAATTTTCTTCACATTCCTTTTCATTATCCTTCTTTATACCGTTAATATAAAAAGAAAATGGCTCTATGTAGTCCTTGGTGCGCTTGCTTTTATCCTTCTTTTCGTTCCAACTTATGTATCTTCTGAGCATTTACTAATGAAAAATCATCCTGACTTTCATAAATCTCCGTACTATGATCTTTTAAGAAATGATCTTTATGACGGCGCGAAATTCGAGGAAAAGGGAAAACTTTCAGAAGAGGAGCTTGAATCACGCTTTGGAAGGAATTTTAGCAAGGCACTGTCTTCAAAGAAAGGTACAGAGAGTTTTGCTTTCAAATCAGCTTTAAAGCTTGCTGATAAAATAGTGAAGTACTCAGACGAAGATCTCAGGAAGGACTTCTGGGATTTTCTTGAGAAAAGACTTAAAGGTAGAGAGACCATGCTAAATGAGTTTAAAAAGATTTTTGACAAATATAGAGGAAACTACTACAGTCCATCAGTGTTGACACTTCAAGCGTATTCCAGTGCAAAACTTTCTTTAATATTTATGCTTGTATTTATAGTGTCCTATTTCATTAAGTCTTCATGGAAAAAACTGTATGGAATTTTAGGAATTATTTTTAGCATAGTGGGATTTTTTGTGGAGCATAAAATTTTTGTTGAGTATGCAATACCGGATATAATTTTAAAAGGACACTTTGTATCCTTGCCATGGATTCAGATCTTGCTTTTGATTTACTCTTTGATTCTAATTTTTACCAAATCTGAGAAAGGGAGGGTGAGAAAATGAGGAAGTTTCTGGTAGTAACACTGGCGATACTTTTTGCACTTTCTGCAATGGCATTTAAGGTGATCATGGTTACAGACACTGGAGGACTTGGTGACAAGTCCTTTAACGATGGGACATGGAACGGCATAGTAAAAGCAGCCAAAGAGCTTGGAGCAGATTATGAGGTAATTCAGTCCTATGAGCAGGCTGACTACATTCCAAACCTCTCCAAAGCAGCAGAGGAAGCAGAGCTTGTCTTCGCAGTTGGCTTCATGATGACAGATGCTCTCTTTAAAGTTGCTGCACAGTATCCAGACACAAAGTTCGTAGGTATTGACATAGTTCCTCCAGAAGGAAAGGAACTCCCAAATGTTCTTACATTCACATTCAAAGAACAGGAGTCAGCATTCCTGGTAGGATACGTTGCAGCAGCTATGACAAAGGCTAATGTTGTTGGATTCATTGGCGGTATTCCAATTCCACCAGTTGAAAGGTTCAGGTACGGATACGAAGCAGGAATTAAAACATACGCATCCCTTCATGGAAAAGAGATAAAGATTCTCAAAGGATACACCCAGGAATTTAGCGATCCGAAGAAGGGTAAGGACCTTGCAATATCTCAGTTTGCAGAAGGTGCTGACATAATCTTTGCAGCGGCAGGTGCCTGTGGAAATGGTGTTATTGAAGCCGCAAAGGAAAAATTCGCTGCTCTTCTTGGAAAGAACAACCCAAGTCTTGTAGAATTCATCGACTACTACTACGACAAAGGCAAGGCTTTCTTTGCCATTGGTGTTGATGCTGATCAGGATTACATGGCTCCAGGTGCAGTCCTTGCTTCCGCTATGAAGAGAGTCGACATGGCTGCATATTACGCAGTTAAATGGGCATACGAAGGAACTTTTGAAGGTGGTCATAAGGTGCTTGGACTTGCAGAAGAGGGTGTGAGCATAAGCCCAATGAAGTACACAAAGGGTATGGTTCCAAACAAAGTATTTGCAGAGCTCGCAGTTCTCGAAACTCTCATCAAATCTGGAAAGCTCCACATTCCAGAGACCGATGAGGAACTTAACGCCTTCCAGGCTCCGAAAATCAAATTCCCATTCTAATTGGGTCTAAGAGGCCGGGGATCTTCCTTCCCCGGCTTTATCCCTTTCTGAAAGGAGTGTGGAAACTTTGAACTATGAAGATTACGCAGTTGTTATGAAAGGTATTGTTAAAAGATTTCCGAGTGTTCTGGCAAATGACAATGTTGATCTTTTCGTTAAAAAGGGAGAAATTCATGCGGTAGTTGGAGAGAACGGAGCCGGTAAAACAACATTAATGAACCAGCTTTACGGTCTTTTAAAACCTGATAAAGGTGAGATTTATATATCTGGAAAGAAAGTGGATATTAAAGGGCCTAAGGATGCTATCGCAAATGGAATAGGAATGGTTCACCAGCATTTCATGCTTGTTGATAACCTGACTGTTGCGGAAAATGTAGTCCTTGGTTCTGAAACTGCAAAAAGCGGCTTTCTATTTGACCTGAACGAGGCAAAAAAGACAGTTAAGGAAATTTCGGAAAAATACGGTCTTCTTGTTGATGTTGACGCAAAGATAGAAGACATACCGGTAGGTATGCAACAAAGGGTTGAAATACTGAAAACACTTTATAGAGGAGCAGAAATTTTGATATTTGACGAACCTACAGCTGTCTTAACTCCACAGGAAACTGAGGAGCTTTTTGAAGTTATGAGAAGGCTTAAAAAAGCAGGGAAAACAATGATTTTCATTTCACATAAATTGAATGAGGTTATGGAGATCTCCGATAACATAACCGTTATGAGACTTGGCAGAGTTACTGCTAACTTAAAGACTTCAGAAACTAATGAAGTAGAAATTGCAAGAGCAATGGTTGGAAGGGAAGTAGTTCTTCGTGTAGAGAAACCACCTCATAAGCCAAAGGAAGTGATTTTTGAAATAGAGGATCTCTGGGTTAAAGACAACAGAGGTCTTGACGCGGTTAAAGGAGTTTCTTTAAAGGTTAGAGCTGGAGAGATCGTTGGGATAGCTGGAGTGGCAGGAAATGGCCAGACAGAACTTGTTGAAGCTATAACAGGTTTGAGAAAGGTTGAGAAGGGCAGAGTTACGTTTCTTGGGCAGGATGTAACAGGATACGATCCAAGAAAGTTAAGGGATATGAGAGTTGCTCATATACCAGAGGACAGACTAAAACACGGTCTAATAGTTCAATATCCTGCTTATTATAACCTGATACTTGGCCAACAATGGTGGTTTCCATATTCCAGTAGAGGTTTTTTGAATCATAAGGTTATATTCGAAACAGCAAATAAGCTTTTTGAGGAGTATGATATAAGGCCAAGAAACATTTATATGTTCGGTAGCAATTATTCCGGTGGAAACCAGCAGAAAATTATTGTTGCAAGAGAGATTAATGCAAAGCCAAAATTCATGGTGGTTGCTCAGCCAACAAGAGGGCTTGATGTTGGAGCTATAGAATTCATCCATAAAACTCTTATTAAGATGCGAGGACAGGATGTGGCGATTCTTCTAATATCAATGGAACTTGAAGAAATTTTCTCATTATCTGACAGGATTCTCGTTATGTACGAAGGGGAAATCATGGGTGAGGTAAGACCTGAGGAAACAACCGTTGAAGAAGTTGGACTTATGATGGCTGGTAAAAAGCTGGAAGAGGTGAGAGCGTGAGAGTTTCCGCTTTGCCAAGATTTTGGGCTTTCATTGTCCCAGTAGTTTCCGTTATAGTGGCACTTCTAATTGCATCAGTGATTATAATAATGATAGGAAAAAGCCCTGTAGAGGCGTACACTATCCTGCTTAAAGGCGCTTTTGGTTCAAGTTCTGCAATAGCAAACACTGTTGTTAAAACAACCCCACTAATTCTTACAGGACTTGCTGTAGGATTTGGTTTCCGTGCTGGAGTCCTCAATATAGGTGCGGAAGGTCAAATGGTGATGGGTGCTTTGATGGCAACCCTTGTAGCTATAAATCTTGGAAGTGTTCCTCCATTCATCGCAATAACTATTACTCTACTCGTCGGCATGCTGGCTGGAGCTGGTTGGGCTGCCATCGCAGGTTATTTAAAAGCAAAAACGGGCGCACATGAGGTCGTCACAACCATAATGCTTAACTGGATAGCAACTTATCTTTCTTCTTATATGGTACAGGTTCCCCTTGCTGTTGGTTCGGGGACTCCAAAAAGCCCCGAAATTGCTCCCAATGCAAAGCTGCCTGTACTTATGACAGTTGGAGCAATTAACATGAACACAGGAATAATTATTTCCATAATTGCCGCTATTCTTCTTTACATAATTCTGGAGAAAACCACAATGGGTTACGAAGTAAAAGCTGCAGGATTCAACCCGTATGCAGCAGAATATGGTGGAATAAGCATATCAAAGAATATTACGATATCCATGGCAATATCCGGTGCTCTTGCTGGACTTGCTGGAGTTATTGAACTTACCGGTGTTCATTACAGGTTTTTGGGAACACTATCTGGAGGAAAAGGATTTGATGGAATATCCATCGCTTTGATAGGACAGAATCATCCAATTGGAATTATCTTTGCTGCTCTGTTGATGGGAGCCCTAAGAACTGGTTCAAATGAGATGCAGTTTGCCGGCATTCCAAAGCACATCGTTATGATAATTCAAGGTATCGTTATATTCCTTGTTGCTGCAGACAGAATAATAAGAACTTCAATGGTAATAATGGATAAAAAAGAAAAGACAGCACAGGAAACAAAGAAATTTGTAAAAAGAGCTGCGATACTTTCTGTAGTTACAGTAGTCGCCATGTTACTTTCAAGAGAAAATTTGTGGAGCGGACTTGGAAAGTTTGGATATTATATTGGCAAGGTTTTCTGGGTAATTGAGCTTGTTTCTCTATTATCGCTCATGATAGTTGTGGTCCTATATATAATTTCTGCTGTCATATCACTTGGCATGGCTTACAGCAAGAGAAAGAAGGTGAAATCATGAAGTTGATAGAAGCACTTCTTTCGATATTCATAAATCCTCAGTTCTACAAGATAGCGCTCACAGCGTCAACACCTTTAATTTTCGCATCGCTGGGTGGAGTTTTCTCAGAGATAACCGGTGTTGTTAATATAGCTCTTGAAGGAATAATGCTTCTTGGCGCTTTTACATCTATTGTTTTTACCTTCTATACAGGCAGTGCCTGGTTTGGCATTCTAATGGCTGTTCTTGTAGGTATAGGATTCGCATGGCTTCATGCATGGGCTTCTATAAGATGGCTTGGAAATCAGATAGTTGTTGGAACAGCTCTCATACTGATGGCTCAGGGAATAACGGGTTTTCTGATGAAGCCAATATTTGGAAGACCCGGACAGACGGATTTTGTAGGAAGAATAAATGATATTTCTATACCGGGTTTGAAAGATGTGCCATTTCTTGGAAAAGCCATAGGTGAAATAAATCCACTTGTAATTATCGCTTTTGCTTCTGTCTTTGTTGCCTGGTTTATCATATACAAAACCACCCTCGGGTTGAGAATGAGGTCCGTCGGGGAAAATCCAGAAGCTGCAGATACTTTGGGAATAAATGTTTATAAGATAAGATACTTTGGTGTGCTCATGAGCGGTGTACTGGCATCTTTGGGTGGAGCTTTCCTTAGCGTGGGGGAAACCGGAAGCTTTAAAGAGCTCATGTCAGGTGGTAGGGGATTCATAGCACTGGCGGCTATGATTCTTGGAAACTGGAATCCTGTAGGTGCAATGCTTGCTTCTATTCTCTTTGGAGCTTCTGAAGCCTACGCTAACCTGCTTCAGAGCAGTAAGCTAATAGAAGTTCCAGCTTCCGTTAAGCCTCTTTTCAATATGGTTCCGTTTATAGTTACATTGATAGTCATAAGTGGATTCATTGGTAAAACAAGACCACCCGCTGCTGATGGTGTGCCTTATGAAAAAGCTGAGTAGCTTTAAAAGGAGGCATCACCTTGAAGAAAAGAAAAATACACGTTCATGTGATACTGATACTTCTTGTAGCTTTGATCCTTTTTCCAGTTGTTTGGGTTGTTATGACCTCGCTCAGAAGGGATGAGGCGGCTTTTTCGCCTCATCTATTTTCAACGAATCTTACGCTTCAACACTACAAAGATCTGCTTTTCCCTCCAAAGAATATTCCCGCTATTCTCTCGGAGCTTTCAAATAAGATAGCGCTTTATCCTCCTTATGATTCAGAGAATCAAGAAAAGGTTAGAAATTCAATAGAAAAAGACTTAGAAAAATTAGAGAAGGAAATAGAAAAAAGCAAAGAACTTGTGATTTACTTCAATGAGAATTCAAAGAAGATTGAAGATTATTTGAAAAGCAATTTTAATGCATATATAAAAAACTTAGTTTCTCAAATACAAGATCTCATAGGTAAAATAACCCCGCAGATTAAGGAACTGCCAGAGGACGAATTAATGTATGTTGCTATTTATGAACTTATCAATGAAGGAGAAAAGGGGACATGGTACAGGAAATATTTTGAGATAGACCAAGCCACTTTGGAAGAAAAGTGGAAACAATACATAGGAGAACTTATTTCTGAAAAAGAGAGAAAAGCTAAGGAAGGAGAAGAAGTTAAATTAAAAACTGAATCAATAAAAACTGAGTTAAATGCCCTTTCGCAAGAAATTATAGGTATCGATGAAGCAATAAAAGCATTGAAGGGAGACCTTATGAAAGTTCATGATGTCATAAAGACCGCTGTAAATGTTGAAGGTGATGTGAATCTTGATTACAGCAAGCAGGCAGAAAGAATCAGTAATCTTTGCAGAAAAGTAAGTCCTTATGAAAAATTCAAAGATATCTCATCTGTTTTAAGCGATATTTCCAAAATCTTTGAAAAACCTGTTAAAGTATCAATAGAATCTGCAGAGATTCTAAAAAGGCAGGTAGCTTTTTTGGATTCTTATCTTCAAGATATTGAATACCAGACTGAAAAATTTCTCAGTATTTACAATGAGATAAAAGAAAAAGAAAGCAACTTAAAATCATTGGAAAACACACTTTCATCCCTGGAAAGTGGAATCCAGAAACTTGAAAGGAAAATAAGTGAGAGGGAAGAAAAGCTTAAACCTTATCTTTCAAAAGCTTTTCTGATATATCTTTCTGATAAACTGGAGTCAAAAAAGTCATCAATATCTAAACTCAAATTCTCCAAATCTTCGATAACAAAGCTCAACATATATCTAAAAAGTATCAGGAGTTACTATGCATCTGCTAAATCTATGAACATTTCTTATTCAAAAGATCTGAAGAATTTAATAGATCAAATGTCATGGGCCAAAAGCTACAAATCCTTTATCGGTGCTGCTCAAAATTTTCCTCAATTAGCTAAAGATGCGATTGAAAAAATGGAAAGTGAGTTAAATTCTCTAAAAGAACGGTGGCGTGAGCTATTCCTGCTTTCTTTAAAGGGAGCTCCCGTTGTTCCCGCTGAAATTACTAATATGAAAGAATACATTTCAAGGCTTTATGAAGGAAATATAAGCTCAAATTTAGGTATTTTGATAAGATCATCAAGGGACTTGATGTATTCTTTCCCTGCACATGATGGGAGAAAAGTCTTCAAAAAAATTGATAAAGCTCTTTACACTTTCCAGCAGATCTGGCAGAGAAAACCCAAACATTACTTCTTAAGATGGGTGTGGAATTCCGTTTTTGTTGCTGGAACGGTAGCTATAATAACCACATTTGTAACAGCTCTTGCTGCATATCCTTTCAGCAGAATGAAATTCTGGGGCAGAAGGTATGGAATTATGTTCCTTTTGCTTATCCAGATGTTCCCGGCTATAATGTACATGGTTGCCCTTTATGGAATGCTTTCCTTCATCGGAAAAATATTCCCATGGCTTGGACTTGATTCGCTGGGAGGACTTATCTTCGTATATCTTGGAAATATAGCCTTTAATATGTTTCTTATAAAAGGCTTCTATGATACCATTCCTTCTTCCCTTGAAGAAAGTGCCATGATAGACGGCGCAACAAGATTTCAAACTTTCTGGCGAATAATAGTACCACTCGCCAGCCCAATATTGGCAGTAGTTGTGATATTGACATTTATGGGAACATTCAACGAGTTTGTACTTGCAAGGATAATCCTTCAGGATGTTAAGAACTATACCTATGCGCTCGGACTCTGGAGCTTTTCCGTTGGGCCTTACGAAACCCAGTGGGGTCTCTTCACAGCGGCGGCACTTCTTGGAATGCTTCCGATGGTGATTCTCTTCTTGTCGCTTCAAAGATTCCTGATAAGTGGATTAACAAAAGGTTCCGTTAAAGGATGAGGAGGCAGAAAATGGAGTCAAGACTCATATTGATAACAGGGATGCCGTCCAGCGGAAAAACTACACTGGGAGAAGCTTTAAATAAAAAATTGAGAGAGTTAAATCTCTGTTCAATTCACCTTGATGGAATTGAGTTCAGGGAAATGATTGGAACAGCAGATTTTACATTAAAGAGTATAAGAAGCACTATTGAAGCAATAGAAAAAATAACAAAGGTTCTTTTAAGAAAAGGAATTATTTTGATAATAACAATAGTAGGACCTTTTGATAAAGACAGAAAAAGACTCCTTTCAACGACAGATTCTATACATGTCCATCTTGAATGTCCTTTGGAGGAACTGAAAAAAAGAGATTTCAAGGGCGTTTACGAAAAAGCCGATAAGGGAGAAATGATTCTCCCGGGTTATTCTTTCGAATATGAATTCCCGAAAAACCCCGATCTTCTGCTTAAAAGCTGTATAATGAGCGTTGAGGAAGAGGTAAAACAGGTCATCAGAGTTATGAAAGAGAAGGGATGGTTAAATTGAGAGAAATATTAAACAATATGGTAAAACCTGATTATGAGAATTCAATAGTCAACCTATCAAACTGGATCCTTCAAAACTTTGGAAAGGAAACTCATCATAAACCACTTGATCTCCCGGTTAATTTCGAAAAAATTGGGCTAATCATAATCGATGCTTTTGGATATATAGCCTTCGAGAAAATGAAAAGGTTCTATTTTCCAAAGAACCTTCCCAATCCTGAAAAAATAACTTCGATTTTTCCAAGCACAACAACAGCAGCCCTCACATCAATTTACACAGCAAAAACACCCGCAGAGCATGGCATGATTGGTTACATATTGTTCTTAAAGGAATATGGATTTCTCGTAAATATGATAGAACTTACTCCAATTGGTTATGAGAGAGACGCACTTAAAGACCGAATGGAATTTAAGCTTCCAGTTACGACTATTTTCGAAGAACTTAACGGTATTGAAAGATATGTTATATCTCCTGCAAGATACGGAGGTTCTGGATTATCTTTAATGCTTCACAGGGGAGCGAAAGTTGTTGGATACACATCAATTGGAGATTTCGTATTTAAGTTCAGGGATATACTGGCAGGGGAAGGGAAAAAAATAGTTGTAGGTTACATACCAAATGTTGATGGTGTAGGCCACAAAGAAAGGGAAAAGGCCTATATAAACGAAGCTTCTATGATATTACGTCAGATAGATAATATGATAGCTCCTAAAATACCAGAAAATGCTGCTCTTGCTGTAACCGCTGATCACGGAATGATAAGGACTCCTGAAAGCAAAGAAATATGGTTGGGAATTGACAGTGAAATAATGAAATATCTTCTCATGCCGCCTGGTGGCGAAAGAAGGATGATGCACCTTTATACAAAGAACCCCGACGCTCTCTTAAACTATCTTGAAGAGAACTATTCTACCAAAGGGGTGTTCCTTAAAAAAGAGGAAGCTATTGAACTTTTTGGAGGGAATCACGAAAGAATTGGAGATGTTGTGCTTATAGCCAGTGAAAATTATTCCTTTAACTTCAAATACAGATTCAAGGAAGATAGTCTGGCAGGCATGCACGGTGGGTTGAGTGAAGAAGAAATGTATGTGCCATTATTTTTTATATCAAAGTGAAGGGGTGACGATATGGTTAAAAACTATGTTCTTGACACAAATGTGTTGATTCATGATCCAAAAGCCATATATTCCTTTGAAGACAACGTGGTTGTAATTCCTCTTCCTGTAATTGAAGAACTTGATAGACTGAAAAAAGAAGCCGGAAGCGTTGGCAGAAACGCAAGAGAAGTTATAAGGGAACTTGATAGTCTAAGAGAAAAAGGAAACTTAAGCAAAGGGATTAAACTTGAAAGTGGTGGAATGTTAAAGATTCTGGTTCTATCAGAAGATGAGCTCAGTGAAGTCCCGGAATTCTTATATGAAAAGTACATGGACAACTGGATACTTGTTTACACGCTTACATTGATGAGACTTTCTCAGGTTCCTACATACCTTGTAACGAAAGATATAAATCTCCGGGTTAAGGCAGACTCTCTTGGGATCCCGGCACAAAATTATTTAACTGACCGTTCTGATTTATCAGCTCTTTCTCCTGGATACAGAGAACTCAAGGTCGATGAGAAACTTCTGAGTGAATTTCGTCATAAAGGTTTTCTCACACCTGAAGAGCTTGGCATAGAAAACTCCTATGAAAACGAATACTTCGATATATCTGGAACTTATGGAATATACAGAAACGGAAAGGTGGAACTTATAAGAATTGGCAGGGAAGTAATAGCTTCTGAGGATACTTTCTATCTCTTTAAAGTAGGGGGGATATACCCGAGAAATAGAGAACAGTTTTTCGCCCTCCATGCTTTATGTGATGATGAGATAAACCTTGTCTCGCTTATTGGAATTGCTGGAACAGGAAAAACCCTGCTTTCGCTGGCCTGTGCTATTGAGAAAAGAAAAAGAATAATAGTAACAAGACCCACCATACCTGTTGGAAGAGATATCGGGTACCTGCCCGGAAAAGTTGAAGAGAAGATGCGTCCATGGATGCAGCCAATCTATGATAACTTAGAACTTATAATGGAAAGGCTTGGAATGAACCTCGAAAACTTCATAAAAAGGGGAAGAATAGAGATAGAAGTGCTATCTTATATAAGAGGAAGATCTATCCCGGACCAGTACATGATAATAGACGAAGCTCAGAACCTCACGCCCCATGAAGTAAAAACCATCCTCACAAGGGTTGGCGAAGGAACAAAGGTTGTTCTTGTTGGAGATCCCTACCAGATAGATACTCCATACCTTGATGTAAACAGCAACGGTCTTGTATACACCGCAACTAAATTTCTGAGGGATGAACTTGCTTCTCACATAATACTTACGAAAGGTGAAAGATCAAAACTTGCTACAAAGGCTGCGGAGCTTTTATGATCTGAAATGGATATAAGGATTACAGAAGAATTCAAAAAGGCTCTTCATCTAATGGAAAACACAAAAAAGAATATTCTTATAACGGGCAGGGCTGGCACAGGTAAGTCCACGCTGCTTGATTACTTCAGAAATAACACAAAAAAGAAAGTGGTAATCCTTGCACCAACAGGCGTGGCTGCCGTTAATGTAAAGGGTCAGACAATTCACTCCTTTTTTGGATTTGGCCCCGATATAACAGTTGATAAGGTGGAAAAAATAGTCAAGGAATTCCCCAACATTTACACAGAGATTGATGCAATAATTATAGATGAAATATCGATGGTGAGAGCTGATCTTTTAGATGCAATAGATAAATTTTTGAAGATAAACACCTCAAAACGAAGACCAAAAAAGAAACCCTTTGGCGGAAAGCAAATGATATTCTTTGGTGATTTATATCAGCTCCCGCCTGTGGCAACCAGGATGGAAAAGGATGTTATCAATCAACTTTATGAATCTCCTTACTTTTTCTCCGCCAATGTTATGAAAGAAACTGATCTTGAAATAGTTGAACTGACCGAAGTATTCCGCCAGAAAGATATTGAATTCATTGAGCTGCTGGATGCAATAAGACATGGAGAAAATTCCCCGGAAATTTTAGAGAAGTTAAATGAAAGGTACATTCCCGATTTTGAACCACCGGAAGGGGAGTTCTATATATACCTCACATCTACCAACAAAAAAGCCAGAGAAATAAATGAACGAAAATTGCAGGAACTTCCCGGCGAACTTTTTAGAATTCAGGGAAGAGTTTCTGGCGAATTTGACTCCGGGAGTCTTCCAACGGACATCAACTTAAATATAAAAATAGGCGCTCAGGTTATGCTACTCAACAACGACTCTCTGGGTAGATGGATAAACGGAACCATAGGTGAAGTAGTCGATATAGACAATTACGATGAATCCATTTATGTTGAACTTGAGACAGGTGAGATTGTTGAGGTAAAACCCTTCGAATGGAAACTTTTCAGGTATGTGCTGAATGATGAGAAAGTAGACACAGTTGAAGTGGGGACTTTCCTTCAGTTTCCCCTAAAACTCGCCTGGGCCATAACAATACACAAAAGTCAGGGAAAAACCTTTGAGAAAGTGATAATAGATTTGAGTGGGGGAATATTTTCTCCAGGGCAGCTGTATGTGGCTTTAAGCAGATGTACATCTTTTGAAGGTTTAGTTCTTCTGCAGCCTGTCAAGAAAGGGCATGTATTCATGAACTGGAAAGCCGCAAAATTTTTGACAAAATGGGATTGGAGCAGGGCGGAAAAGAAATTGAGCCTTCAGGAAAAGGTAAAAATAATTGAATCTGCAATATCTGAGGATAAGGAAATAGAAATTTTGTACTTAAAAACCTCTGGAAAAAAAGGATGGAGAAAGATAAAACCTTATTATGTTGGAAAAATGGACTACAACGGAAAAGAGTTCATAGGTGTAAGAGCGTTCTGCTATAAGAGAAATGAAGATAGAACATTCAGGGTGGATAGAATACTTGAGATAAGAAATGATTGAACTGTATATTATGATGAAGCACGCAAAATTAAGAAACAGAAAACCTTTCTAAACCGCATAATATATTCCTGTTTAAGTGAGATTAAGGCACTTGGTCTGGACATAGTACCCAGTTTTCAAGAAAGAGTTAGTGAACTTCAGGACTTTCCCAACAGCTGTGTAAAAGTCATGTTAGACATAATTAAATCCTCCCTTCAAAAATTTGTTTAAGCTGCCCGTAAATTATCCCCCAATCTTTCATCTTCTTCCCAGCCCATTTCTTCTCTATCCCTATTATGCTAA
>JAGHBG010000099.1 GCA_021161105.1 Thermotogaceae bacterium
CAGCATAGCAACACCGGCGAATGTCAATCCTCCCCCAACTCCTGCTATGTCTGCAAGGTATCCAACAAGGGGAGCCATAGATGCTTTGAAGATAGTTTTTATCTGTGATTCAACTGATAAAGTAGAAGTAAGTGCTGAAGAAGGAGCTCTTTCGCTTATATAGGCAACCATGAGAGGTTTTCTCAGGTTTTGAAGCACATATATAACGACGAAGAAAATAGCTGTCAGAATGGGAAATTCAAAGTTCATTGATATTCCCGAGAGCAAGATTGAAATGGCAGCGAAGATGAAGATGGAATTTACCGCAAATTCTATGCTTTTTACCTTCTTTACAAATTTTCCAGAGCTCCTTGAAGCATAGCTTGTCATGAGATAAACAAAGAAGTATACGATTCCAACGACTATAGCTGTTCTTTGATAGCTCCTCAAACCGAGGAATATGGGTAGGGAGAGAGCCAGAGTTTTCAGTACGGGCTGCAGGTACGATTTGGAGATACCAAAAGATCCATCAAATATGGCGCTGTTTATAATGGGTTTTAAAACCTTCCAGTTTTTTAATACGGAAATGAAATCAAGAAAAGCTTTCTTTTTGGATTTTTTCTTTAGTGTGACTTCTCCTTCCAGGTATTTTGGATAGGTTGCGAGGTTTATAAGGTTCAATGTGTAAGGAATAAGGGCAAAAAGAAAGACATTTCTGTAGTTTTTGGTGAATATCACAACAATAGCCGATAATATGGCGTTGAAGGCAGAACCAAGCTGAGAGAATGAACGTGTGGCACCGTAATACTCAACTTTTAAATCGTACATGTTGTTTATTTTCAGATATTCGTAAATCATGGATTTGTGTGTTCCTGTTCTGAATGTATCTCCAAGAGCTATTAAGATCATCCCAAGGGAGAGCATCCAGAAGTGATGAAAGAAGTAGAATATTAGGAATGCAACGATGTATGAAGCCATTGAAAATACCATTGATCTTCTTCTACCATAAAGGTCTGCAACTATACCCGTTGGGATCTCCAGGATATATGTAGAGACCTCGGAGATTGAAAAAAGAAAACCTATATGGAGGAAAGAAAGTCCAAGAGATCTGAAGTAAAGTATAAAAAACGGCTCGTAAAAATTGAGGTTTTTCAAAAAGCCGTAGGCTGCGAATCTAACAAACTGGAAGTCTTTCTTAAACTTTGCCATTTTTTTTAGTCTGTCTCACCCCTAAATCTTTCTAAAGCTATTCCTACCATTCCCGGTGCAACATGCTTTGTGATAACTTTACCTGTAAGCGCTTTATCCATAAAGACAACATCATACTTTTCCTTTATTGCCTTTGTTACGATTTCTGCTTCTTCGCGGGCTCCAGCTGTTATAGAGAGGTAATTTACCTTTTCTCCTTCTTTAAAACCTGCTTCGTCAAGCTTTGAGAGAAGCAAATTTACAGCCTTGTTAACTCCTCTTGCTTTTCCAAAGGGTTCCATCGTACCATCCTGCTTTATGTAAATACCTACTTTCATTCTAAGCATGCTTCCCAGAAATCCCTGAAATTTATTTATTCTCCCGCCTTTTACAAGATACTCGAAATTTGATACATAAAAGACAGCCTGATAATCATTACTATCGAAACGCTCTTTCATTATTTTCATTATTTCCTGACTATCTTTTCCCTGATTTGCAAGCAGACGTGCCGTTCTTGCCATAAGGGCAACTATTGATGAAGCTCTGAGTGTATCAAAAATGTAAACAGGGATCTCCACTTCTTTTGCTGCGAGTGTTGCGCTGTTAAATGTACCTGACATCTGGGTGGATATGGTTAAAACAAGAATCTCATCATACCCTTTCTCCATTAGTTCTTTGTATTTGGCGACAAAATCAGGGACTGTTGGCTGGGAGGTATCTGGCACTTCTTCTGATTCCATCAGCCTTTGATAAAATTTCATTTTTTCCTCATCAAGCCATGTGTCTTTCTCCTGTGAGCCGTCTGGCCATATTATGTAAAGAGGTACCACATCTATATCATATTTTTCAAGAAAATGCTCCGGAAGATCTGCCGTACTGTCGACAATTATTTTTATCTTTTTCATTTTTACACCTCCAATCTCTCAAGTGCTACAGATGCTGCTCCCAGAACCCCGGAATCGTCAAGGAGTTTGCTTATAACGATTTCGTAGGTTCCTTCAAAACTGGGCATTACTCTTCTTTTAACTTCCTTTTTAAGTGGATTAAGTATTAAATCTCCAGCTCTTGCAATTCCTCCTCCGATTATAACAATTTCTGGATTAAATATGTGTATAAATCCGGCTATAGCAATTCCCAATGATTCTACCATAATATCCCTGATCCTCACTACAAGTTCATCTCCCATTCTTGCTGCGTCCATTACAACTTTTGCCGTTATCTTCTCAGACTTGAATATTAAGGAGTCAGGATACTTTTTTTTGCCTTCGTTTGCCATACGAACAATAGCTGTAGCAGAAGCAAGCGCTTCTAAACATCCGTAGTTTCCGCAACCACATATTGGCCCTCTGGGCATAACTGTTACATGGCCAAGTTCTGCACCTATACCAAGGTGGCCTTTAAGAAGTATCCCATGGGTGATAACTCCTCCTCCAACGCCTGTTCCAAGCGTTAAAGCTACTATATGTTTCTTCCCTTTTCCGTCACCAAACCATTTTTCTCCAAGAACAAAAGAATTAGCGTCATTTTCAACAAAGGTTTTAAGGCCGGTTCTTTCTTCTATCATTTTTGCGAGGGGAACATCTTTCCAATCAGGAAGGTTTGGGGAAAATCTTACAACTCCTTCATATATGGAGCCCGGACATCCGACTCCAACTGCAGCTGAATCATCTTTTATATCGTTTATGACTCTGGAAATTCTTTCTATGACCCTGACATAACCTTCATGAACATTGGTGTCTATCTGGACTTTGTTGACTATGCTTTCTTTTTCTGAATCTACAAGTCCTATCGTAGTTGTGGTTCCACCTAAATCGACTCCGACGACCTTCACTTTACACTCACCTCTTGCTCCAGTTTTTCAATCAATTCTGGTACTACCATGTTGATCACTTCTTGAGTGCTTTTTCCCTTTATACTTGCACCTGCGGCTCTTTTATGCCCGCCTCCACCAATGCTTCTTGCAAATTCTGCCAGATCAAACCATTCCTTGCTTCTCATGGAAACATGTATGTGCTTTGGTTCAATTTCCATGAACATAACCGCAACTTCAACGCCTCTTATGCTTCTCAGTTCACTAACAAAGCCAGAACTATCGTCCGATGTACAATTATACTTTTCATACATATCCTGAGTTATATAGGAGTATACAAGAAGTCCGTTTGCTTCTATTTTCATCTTCTCCAGAACTTCTGCAAAGAGTTTGAATTGCTCAAGTTTTTTGTTCTCCAGGATCATCCGTGAAATGACGTAAGGTTTTCCACCCTTTTCTACAAGCTTTGTCGCATCTTTATAGGCTCTAATATCAGCGTTGGGATATTGCAAAAATCCTGTGTCTGTAAGTATTCCCATAAGATTTAAAGTTGCAAGTTTCTCGTCATGCGATACTTCGAGTTTTTCGAGTATTCTGAGTACCATTTGAGCGCATGCTCCGAAAGTGGGATCAACCCAGCTGTAGTCGGTGAACTTCCGGTGAGTTTGATGGTGATCAACAACAGCAGTTTTAATTTTTCCAATAAGCTCTGCAAATCTACCGATTCTATCCGGTGCTGATGAGTCAACTATTAACATGAGATCAGGAGAAAAACTGCTTTTAACAAAGCCATCGTAATTAACAATTTCTTTAACATCTTCGAGTTCTTCAAATATCCATGGTATTTTCCAGTCAATGGCTGGAATTACTTCTTTGCCCAGCCGCTTCAAAGCTGTATACATTGTTAAAACAGATGAAATGTCATCACCATCTGGCATTATATGTCCAACCACAAGGATTCCGTTTGCTTCTTTTAATGCTTTAACTATCTCTTCCATTGTTACGCCTCCTTGAATTCGAATGTTGGTAAGAAATTATATCACTTATTTTTTATTGTGATGGCATCTTCATAAATGGACTTTAAAACTTCCATATAGTCAATTTCTGCTCTTTCAACTTTGTCCATCATTTCTTCAAGTTTTCTTGTTGTTTCATCCGTGACAAATTTTGTGTAATTCTCTTTCAAAAATTCATAAACTCTCTTTCCCAAAGCAGTTGGCCACAGACGATTGTATTTATCCTCTTTAATATACCCTCTTTTGAAGAGTATTTCCACAATTTTAGCATAAGTGGATGGTCTGCCGATTTTTCTGCTTTTCATCTCCTCTATTATCTTTGCCTGGGTGTATAGCGGAACAGTATGTTTTTTATAATGTTTTATGTTTTCAACTTTTGCCCATCCAGCTTTGTAGTGGAACGTCTCAACAGGTTTAATCAAATTCCAGCCATCTTCGATTATTTTCTTAATGACTTCGTCTTCAATCTGTGAGTTTCCAAATTTTATCCTCACCCTTTGCTTTTTAACTTTAACCGCTTTTGATTGGCTTTGAAGGAACCTTTCGTAAATCATTCTGTAGACATTTATATGTTTTCTGGTTATACCCTTTAAAATACCTTCGTAAATCATCTCTTCTATTTCGTCTGGCGAAACCGCTTTTGCAGGTCGGATGGCTTCATGAGCACCTTCTCCGCCCCCCAACCAGCCTCTTGCCCTGTATATTTCCAACAAATTCATTCTTTCAAAGATTTTCTTTGCAATATTTTTCCCGACATCTGATATTCTTGTAGAATCTGTTCTATGATATGTTATGAATCCATGTTCAAAAAGATCCTGGAGTATGCTCATAATTTCAGCTACATGGTACTTGTATCTTGAGGATATTTCAGAGAGCGCAGAATCTGTTGTGTAGGGCGGGAGAGGATTTAAAATATCTTCAATTTCTTCTACTATTTCTACATAAGCTTTGCTTTCCTCTATTTTTCCTTCGGCTTCTAAATTTCTTCCGTTTATCTTAAAACTTGTGAATTGTTTTTCGCTCTCTTTGTATTCCTTTTCTCTCTCAACTATCCATCCAAGTACGGTGCTTTGAACTCTTCCAGCGGAAAGCTGTCTGTTTTTAAACCTTTGCTGAACGATTTGTGATAGTTCAAATCCAACCCATCTATCCTGAACTCTTCTTACAACCTGAGCTTTAACAAGGTCTTCGTTATAGTTTCCTGGAGATTGGAATCTTCTTTTGAATTCCTGTCTGGTTATTTCATGGAGTGCCAATCTTTTTACATTGCCATTAACAGGTTTTATGTATTGTATAACATCATAGGAGATTTTTTCTCCTTCTGTATCTGGGTCTGTTGCTACCAGAACTTCATCAACTTCCAAAGCAATATCTCTCAGACTTTTTATAACTGCTGTCTTATCATCGATATCTTCGGAACCACATATTGGGCAGACCGAGCTATCTGTTGTGAATTGATAACCACAACTTTTGCATCTTTTGATTGTCGTGTAAACTGGAATGAAACTTTCTTGCACTTTAACTCCATGGAATCCTTCATCAGTGACGAGGTCATATACATGGCCCCTTGTTGCAGTGAAGATAACTATGTTGTTGTCGTAAACTGATTCATAAGCGTAAATTCCTTCGTATTTTCTTGATGATAACCTTCCAAAAAACGATGAGATGGTAGATGCCTTTGTGGGTGATTCAACAATAAAAAGAACGGATTTGAAATCATAACTTTTTTCATCTTTTCTTTGCCTTGTCAGTATAACTTCTTCTAATTCTTTGTTCCAGTCAACCTCCTCAAAATCTTTCCAATCCTCTTCTACAAGCCACTCGAGTCTTTCTTTAAGAATTTCGAAGAGTTTATCATTATCTTCAAGAAGAACCGATATGCCCTTTGTAAGGCCTCCTTTTGTAAATCTTGATGCTCTTCCAGAGCCCTGTATATAGGTAAGAACGTCAGGCACCAGAACTTTATTGTCTTTGATTTCAAATTGCGAAAATACTTCCCTTGCTTTTTCAAGCCACTCTTCATCAGAAATTGAGATCTTTTTTCTGAATTCATCAAGGCTTTTTACTTTATCAATAGAGTAAAACATCTTTTTGAAAGTCTCTCCATGGTCGATGAATTCCTTTAAAACTTTCTTTAAAACAAATCCTGGTGCTTTCTCTTTTTCCAGATTGAATTCAAAATGTGGTGTCCCGTAGAATACAACCGCTTTGATTCTTTCTGGTATATCTATTCCTCTGACCAGCTTTCCGTAATAACTGCTCACACCAGCAACGATATTTATTTTTCCCTCTTTAAAATTCTCTATTACCTTTTCTTCAGAGGAGATTACGCTTTCTATGTTGTAGCTTTCTTCTTTTAACCTGTTAACCACTTCTGAAAGTTCCTCTTTTGCGTTGAAAAAGAGAATCACACCATCTTTTAATATATCAAGAACTTTTTTGAGGTTTTTGTAATCTTTTGCTTTAACTCTGACATTGGTGATGTTTCTGCTGCTTACAACAAGGCTTCCTATATCAAATCCAAGGATTTCCCTGAATAGGTAATGTCTTAAACCCTTTGGTTTTGCCGTAGCCGAGGAAACTACAAGAACACCAACATTTTTTACATTTACTTTTTCGTTTCTCCTGCCTAAAATGTTTCTGTAAGCTTTTTCTATTGTAACTTTGTCAATACCAAGTAAAAGCAAAATTTTGTCTATATTTTTTGATGATTTCAGTATTGCATCAACGTCATCGACAAATATAAAGTCAAATTTTTTGTCTTTTATATACTCAAAATTTCTTGAAATGAACTGAGTTGATACTGCAAGAACATTGAACTTTCCCTCTTTTATTTTGTCCAGGTTTTCCTTTTTTTCTTTTGGCGGAAGCTTTGATGTGTATTTTAAGACTTTTTTTGAGCCAAGTTGCTTTAACTTCTCATAAATCTGATTAACCAGAAGGACTGTTGGAAGCACTAATAAAACTTTCTTTTTTTTCTTTTCAAAATAAAGTGAGGAAAGAACACCAAACGTTGTTTTTCCCATCCCTGTTGGAGCAATTGCTGTGAAACTTTTATTTAAAAGCACTCTTTTTATCCACAATCTTTGAAATCCATTGGGTTTTACACCAAGCTTTTCCTCAAAGAAATTTTCAACTTCTTTATACTTTTCTTTAAATTCGTGTAATTTTTTATAATTTTTCAAATTTCCGCTGTTTACAAGGTATTTGTACACGTCCGCACTTTCATCGGGCAGGCAAGCTTCACATGGAAGTCCTTTTAAATTTCTTACATCTGTATTTTTGCCATAGCAGTTCATACAGGAGTGATAAAATTCCAGACCCACAGCCAAAATTTCATCTCCCTTTAACTGCTGAACATTATTATGTCGTAAATTATGAGATATATGAATGATACAACCGCCAGCACAACAAATGCCATACCAATCAAAAACCATATGACTTCCTTTCTTTGAGATTGATACCACGGATTTGTCCAGAAGTCTTTTCTGAAGATTCTTCTTATCGTTTCAGATATGGGAATATGGTAGGAGTAACCTCCGGCAGGTATGATTTTTCCAAGTAAAATTCCGGCTATCAATCCGCCGATGTGGGCAGCGTTGTTTATATGGCTTCCTGGAATAAAACCGTAGATAACATTTATAATAATCATTGGAAGAACGCCCATAGCCAGTGATTTCATATAATACGCTGTTTCCTCTTTATAACCAGTTATGAAAATAGCTCCTGCAAGTCCAAAAATGGCTCCACTTGCACCTACAGAGAGTGAGTTGTAATAGAAGAATTGAGTTGCTATATTTCCTGCTATTCCGGAAATAAAGTAAATAATCAGCATCTTCCATTCGCCGTAAACCATTTCTATTATGTATCCAAGCTGGTACAGTGCGTACATATTAAAGGCTATATGTAGAATTCCTCCATGTACAAAAAGTGCTGTGACTATTCTGAACCACTGCCCTTGAGAAACTAAAGGGCCGTACTGGGCACCAAAAACGAGGAAGTCATATGGGCCAAATCTCCTTCCAAAAATTAGCATGGCAAGGTATAAAACCACATTGACAACTATTAAAAAAGTCGTTACTCTCATGTTATTTCTCATATAGATCCCTCCAGTGGAGCTTTAATAAAAACAAAACCCCGCTAAAAGCGGGGCTGGTCTTCATGAAACTTATATCACTCTCTCGGGAAAACGATAAACTTGATTCCTGTTTTTTTCTCGCCGTCAATCTCGACGTCAGCAAAAGCTGGCACACAAACAAGATCAACACCACTTGGTGCAAGGTATCCTCTTGCAATTGCAATAGCTTTAATAGCCTGGTTGACGGCACCGGCACCAATGGCCTGAAGTTCTGCTTTACCATTTTCCCTGATAACTCCTGCGAGCGCTCCAGCTACCTTGTTAGGATTGGAGTTAGAAGCTACTTTTAAAACTTCCATGTTCTTACCCCCTTCGTTGTTATGATGTTATAGAGCATTTGTTTCGCCGGTGGCGCGCCCGGCAGGACTCGAACCCGCAGCCACCTGATCCGAAGTCAGGCGCTCTATCCAGTTGAGCTACGGGCGCCACCCTGGGGTGGCCAGTGGGATTCGAACCCACGACCACCTGATCCACAGTCAGGCGCTCTACCAGCTGAGCTATGGCCACCACGAATAGCGCGCCCGGTGGGATTCGAACCCACAGCCCTCGGATTAGAAATCCGATGCTCTATCCTGTTGAGCTACGGGCGCTTTCAAAGACCAATATAAATGGAGCGGGCGACGGGACTCGAACCCGCAACCCCCGGCTTGGAAGGCCGGTGCTCTACCAATTGAGCTACACCCGCCCGCTTTACTGGTCGGGGAGAGAGGACTTGAACCTCCGGCCTCCTGCTCCCAAGGCAGGCGCGCTCCCACCTGCGCTACTCCCCGACCTGTTATGTATCCGTGGATGTATATTAGCAGTATTTTACATCTTAGTCAAGATATTTTGATTATTTGACTGTAGATAGGTACGGAGATAGGTACCACTTAGAGATAAGGGAAAAGGGCGAGAAAAGGGGGCACGAATCGGAATTAGATCCTCTCTTCAAAGATTTGTTTTAGTTGGCCATAAATGAGACGGGAAGAATGATTCATGAACACATAGGATCATTTCCAGTTATGCTGATGCAGGACTGGATGATAGGATATGATTTAGTTGTGAAGTTCACTAACTGTTTTCCGAAAGCTGGGAAGTACGTCCGTAGCAAATGTCTTTCACAATTTTTCAATGTATATTATTGACGTTGACAAATGGTTGAAAAGTGTTATATTTTTATATAACAATAGAGGTGGAGGTGAAAATAATGAAAAAACCTCTTTACTCGGCGTTGATATCTGCTTCAATAATTACTGGGGTGCTATCCTTATTTTTTCACGGGTATATTGCCCTATCTTTATCAGTTATAGCTTCCACCCTTGCGCTGATAATGCTGGGAAGATCGAAAGCTATTATAGGGCTTTTCATTTTAGTTCTCATTGTTGGATCGTATATAGGCGTTGATTATGTCATCGAAAATCTGCCAGTTTTTCCAAATTTTTCCAATTTTTACGGTGAAAGGCCTTATGAAGCAAGAAAGCTAAAACATTACCTGAAAGATTTTAAGTTGCTTGAAAAATCTCAACAATTTCCCGATGTGGAGGAGCTGGAAGTGCTGGGAAAAAATATAGAAATCTCTTTCAGCTCATCCGGCGATATGGTGGTAGATGAGGGGATGTATTTTAGAAGGATAGGCAAAAAATTGGAGGTTTATTCCAAAAAGGGAGGAAGAGTTCGCTTAAGTAATATAAAGCACTTGGAAATTGATGGATACAACATGAGCGTAACAGGGAAGGGCGTTATTGAAAGGCTTGAAATAAACGGTATGAATAACAATATATCTTTTGAGGACGATAGCTATTTGGATTTTGAATTAAACGGTTTTTCAAACTCTGTGAACCTAACACTAAACCACTTGGGAAACTTTGAGATAAACGGCGCATCGAACTTGGTTAAGCTTCGTTTCAAATCAACGAAATCCGGTAGGGTGAGAGTTGAAATATCAGGCACGGGAAACAATACCGAAGTGATTCTTGAGAAGAATTCTGATATACGAATTGTGAAGGAGGTCAATCCGTCATTTATGAACGATTTGCAGGTGATAACAAATGATAACGATTGATAAGCTCTCCCCAATACCTTTGTACAAGCAGATCATTCTTCAGATCAAAAAGGAGATAATTTTGGGTAGGTTAAAAAAAGGAGATAAGCTGCCAGCTATCAGGGAACTGTCAGAGCGTCTCATGGTTAATGTGAACACGGTTTTGAAGGCGTACGACAGGTTAGCGGCAGAGGGAATAATAGATTCTGAGCACGGAAAAGGTTTTTTTGTTAAAGAAACTTCTGATGTTTCACAGGACTTTATAAAAGACCTTAAAAAAATTTCTAAAACTATGAAAGAAAACGATATAGAGTTGGGACTGGCTATGATGCTTTTACAGGAGGTGTGGAACGATGAAGAAGTTTGAGTTCATTTTCAGGAAAATAGTTAAACAGAGAGGGATCAGAATTTTAACAACCTTTTTCCTTGCCATATTTCCTTCGCATAGCTTAAAAGTATTTGCTCAACTTCTGATGCTTTCGAGCATATTACCCCACGATATGGAAAGGGGAGATGATGAAGTCATTTTGCAATATCCTCTCAGAAGGCTTGAGCTGTTTTTCTTTGAATTTCTTACAGGATCGCTTTTTATGATAGTAGCGGAGTTTTTGAGTATATCTCTATTGAAAAGTCACTTGGGTATTCACTGGAAATTTTTCATATTTTCTCGCAACATCTCAACTTTGCCTTACATATATGGAATATGCATGCTTTCTGCAATGTATCTAAAAAGTTCTTTCATTGTGCCGTTTATTTTGCTAATCGTTGATGGCTTATTCTGCGAAACCGCCTGGAGATATATAAGCCCTGTAAATGCACAAACTATATGGGGATTTTTGATTGGACTTGGTATCTTTACACTTGCCTTTGGACTCTATGCCAATCCCATGCGTGAAAGAGGTGAGGTCGAATGATAAAAATTGAGAAAATATCCAAAACATTTTCGGATGTTGTTGCGATCTCTGAAGTCAATTTTGAGCTTGAAAAAGGAGTTAATCTATTGATCGGCCCAAACGGTGCAGGAAAGACCACTACTCTCAAATGCATAGGATGCATAATTCAACCTGACACTGGAAGCATTACAGTGTTTGATAAAAATCCATGCCTGGTGAAAGAAAGAATAGCATTTCTAAGTGAAGATAGAAAGATCTTAAGGAAGATGAGAGTAAAAGATTACATGGAACTTCTACCACTTCTTTACAGTAAATGGGACAACCGGACTTTTAAGAAACTTTTAAATCATTTTTCCATACCATTAAATAAACCTCTGGATAAATTATCAGCAGGAATGAGAACTCTTTTTCTGTTAACATGCGCCATTTCCAGCAGCGCAGATGTGCTGCTGCTTGATGAACCCACACAGCACCTTGATCCCGTCAAGGTCGCGGAAATCCAAAACATAATTAGAGAGATTGCCCTTGATAAAATTGTGGTTATCTCAACTCATCACCTTGAAGAAGCTGAAAATTTTGCAGACAGATTTGTGCTAATAAACGAAGGTAGAGTGATTTACCACGATGATGTGGATTCTGCAAAAGAAAGTCATAGGGTGATACAGCAGAATGAATTGACAGAAAGCGACGAGGTAATTGGAAAGATAGAAAGCGGTTGGCTCGTGAAAACCGACGCAGATAAAGGAAGATATCCATCTCTTAGAGAGATTGCTTTAGTATATTTGACTAAAGGAAGATTAAGAAACATTGAGATTTACTAAAAAAAATCAAAACATATCAAACGCCCAATAATGCCATCTTTTTGTAAAAATAAGATCGTCAAGACTCTTTTCATCTGTTTTTATGGGTTTTACAAATATTAGCACATGCTCTTTTTCTGTATATGGAAAGTTCTTTGCAAGGTATTCCGTTACGGGATGGCATGGTTTTGAGAAAAACAATATCTTTTTAGAGTCTTCTGGGAGAAGATCAAGTATTTTGCTGGGATTTCCTGCAAAATCCAGCAAATTGTACACGCCATCATTGACTTTATCAAACAAAACATATGTTTCATCGGTTGACGATTTGATCAAAATTGATCCTTTTTTTAAAAAATATTCCAGTTGAAAGTTCCAAAGGTATTCATCTCTTACAACAGTGAATGCGAAATCTTTATTGAACTCCTCCGAGGTTTTCATTAAGTCTTTTAAAAGCGTGTCGTCAGGTTTGTTTATAACCTCATGTGAAGATTTTAAAATCCCACCAACATCAAACTCATAATGGTATGTCATGACCAATTTCCAACCGTTTTTTACATAAAATTTATGCTTTGATGCAAAAAGCACTGAAGCTTCATAACCTATATCTTTCATATAGGATGTAGCATAAGATAGCAATTTAGATGCTACGCCTTTTCCTCTCATAGTTTTCTTTGTGCACACATTTCCAATTCCTCCAACCTTTACAGGATCTTTAGATGTTCTTAAATACCTTGTGTACACCTGCACATAGCCCACTATCTCGCCAGAATCAACCGCCACTACCGAATTTCCGGGAAATTCCCTTTCAGGAACGAAACGCAGAAAATACTCCTTAGGAGTTTTGGCAAAGCAAGAGTAAAGAAGCTTCAATATTGACTCAAGTTCTTCTTTTTTAGCAATCCTGATGATCATTTAAAAATCGCCTCCTCCATGATTTAATATTTATTTTATAGGGGGTGTTGAAATTGGATAACGTTGAAAGAAAAAAGAAAATTCTCGAAATATTGAAAGAAAAAAAGCATATAAGTATTAAAGAACTGGCAGATTTAACAGGATTCTCCCCTGTAACAATAAGAAGAGATGTTAGAGAACTTGAGGGAGAAGGGGCACTGCAAAGAAGCTGGGGATACGTTTTCTTGCCTGAAGTGTCAAAATACGAATTGTCTTTCAGAGAAAGAGAAAAAGAGTACGCTGCCGAGAAAAAAAGGATAGCCCAGAAAGCATTGGAATTTCTCAGAGATGGAATGACTATAGGACTTGATGCTGGAACTACAACGCTTTTCATAGCCAAAGAAATAGGAAAGTCTGGGTTGAATTTAACCGTTGTAACTCCATGTCTTCCAATTTTGCAGCTTGCAACAAGATACGAAAACCTCAATGTGGTGCTGCTTGGGGGAAAATACGATCCAGAAAATCTATCCTTTGTAGGTCCTATAACAATACAGGTTATAGAAAAACTCCATTTTGATATTGCATTCATAGGCGCTTCCGCCGTTATCCCAGAAAGGGGTTTGTTCACTACAAACCCGGAAGGTGCCGAAGTTGACAGAAAGCTTGCCTTAAGCAGCGACTTTGTTGTAGGTGTTTTTGACCATTCTAAATTTTTCAAGAAAGCCCCCTTCCTTTCCGTTGAGTCTTCTTTACTACATTTGATCATAACAGATCATAAATCAAAATCCAACATATTAAAGGAATTTCCAGGCCATATAAAAATCGTTCTTGCTTAAATTTGAGATCATTCTTGACTGAAATATATAAATATGATATCATGCAATCGACTTCGTCGAAGGGGTGGTTGCTGTGACTTCTTACTGCAAAGAAGTAGAGAAAGTTCTCGACGATATTTTGAAATATGAAAGTGAAAAAATTAGAGAAGTAGCAAGATACATATCAGGAGCAATTGAAAATGACGGAGTTGTTATAGCTTTTGGAACGGGCCATTCACACATTATGGTTGAGGAGATGTTTTATCGTGCTGGGGGACTTGTTCCGGTGTATCCAGTTCTTGTGGGTGCTTTGATGCTTCACGAAGGTGCTGCAAGGAGCTCCATCCTTGAAAGAACACCACAGATGGGAAGAACAATAGCAGATTATGTCAATTCTTCGGAAAATGATGTTGTATTTGTTTTTTCAAATTCTGGCGTTAATGCAGTACCTGTAGAATTTGCTATGTCGATGAGGGAACGGGGACATAGGGTTTTTGCTGTGACGTCATTTCAGCATTCAAAAATGGTTCAGCCAAGAAATCCAGAAGGCAAAAAGTTAATGGAAGTAGTGGACATAGCTATAGATAATCATGTTCCTTACGGAGATGCCAGTGTAAAGATTGGAAATGTGAAGGTTGCTCCTTTATCTACTATAGCAGGGGCTTTTATAGTTAACTCTATTGTTGTTGAGGTTACAAAGATTTTTGAGGAGGGAGGAAGAATTCCACCTGTTTTTGTCAGTGCCAACGTTGAAAATGGGGATCTTCACAACGAAGGACTAATAAGAAGTTATTCAAGGAGGATTCCAATACTTTAAGGGAGGTGGTTGGGTTGAAAAGACTCTTTTTGCTTTTTGTGGTGTTTCTGATAGCTGGATCGATGTTAGCAACCGTTCTTCCCGGAGATAAGGTATTAAAAATGGGAACGGTCCTTGCAAACAAGATTGAAGAGTTGGGGAAGAAACTGCCAGATGAGATAGCCGTTCCGGGAGCGGATCAAAAGCTTTCTATGGAACAAGCTCTCTATGTGATGACCAAATGGCTTGCACTTTACGGAGCAGAGGGAAAGAAAGTTGGAAAGATTCCAGAACAAGTGCCAGTAATTGATATGAAAAAACCTGATAAGTTGATTCAAGGAGCTGCAGGAGGAAAGATTTGGTGGGACGATATTTACAAACTGTGTAAGGAACTGTCTAAAAAGTTCGAAGAGGATCCCACCATTCCTCCACAGATAGAAGTTTTGAATGATAGAAAAGAGGACATTGTGACTGCCGATGTTCTCATATACTTGCTTGCAAGGACTATAAGATGGATCGATAATAACGCAGGAATGCCAAATTACGCTTCGATAAAACCTGTTACACCTCCACCAAGCTGGCCAAAGGTCGAAAAGCCGATGGTAAAGATCAAGAAAGTCCCATCGAAACCTGGTGAGATAAGAGGAATTTGGGTATGGTACGACACTCTCGGTAAAGTCGGAGTGGAGAAAGCTATAAAGGAGATAAAAGATTTAGGCTTTACCGATGTATTCCTGCTTGTGAAAGGTATTTCTGGAAGAGTTTGCTGGCCATCTTATGTAGCACTTCAAGCTTGGGAGGATACAAGCATACTTGAAAGAGCTGTTTCAGAAGCTAAGAAGCAAAGATTAAGGATCCATGCGTGGTTCGTTGTAAGCAAGGACAAAGCATACTTAGCTGTTCATCCGGAAAGCGCTATGTGGGGCATTCCTCTCGATAAGGAAGGAAGCTTCAGAAGAGCAGGAAGCACTATAGAATTTGCCCTTGATAGTGCTTACAGAAAGTACATAGAAGATTTGATTCAAGAGGTAGCATACTTCTATAATGTAGATGGAATACACCTTGACTATATAAGGTATCCAACGGGAGCCTGGGGATGGAGTCCATATCAAATCGGAAGAGCCTGGATGGAAGGGCTCGATGTAGACTTCCTGCTCAATACAGCCATTGATACCTGGGGAAACAAAGGTGATGGCAAAAAGTTCATAGATATGTATCAGCAGATGAAGTACTACGATATAAATGCATGGGTGCAAATGAGAATGGATGATGTAAGAAGCTTCGTTGAGGAAATAAAGAAAGCAGTTGAAGCAACTGGTAAGAAGCTGATCCTCAGTGCCGCTCTTATGCCAGAAGGTGGAGATACCGATCCAAACGCTAACGCATTTGCCATGGTACATTACGGGCAGAGGTATGCGGATTTTGGAGAGCTTTGCGACTGGGTTGTGCCTATGACCTATCACCTCGAATGGGGTAAAAAGGCACAATGGATCATAGATGTATTCAAGGGAACGAAGGAAGTTGTTCAGCCAGGAGTTAAGGTCTTAATGGGTATACAGGGATTCGATGTAGATTCTACTGAAATGCTAAAAGCTATATACGCTGCACGACAGGCTGGAGCTGACGGAATAGTCGTGTTCAGATACGGTTCCTTAACGGATGAAATGAAGGAAGCTATAAAAGAAGCTTTTGGTGAGTAAAAAAGGGGGTGGATATGAAATGAAAAGGTTAACCATATTACTTCTTTGTATTATCGTTAGCATGGCATTATCCGTGCAGATTACCTTCTGGTTCGCTGGTGGTGACCCAAAATCTGATCTACCTTTGGTTAAAAAATACATAGAAGAGTTTGAGAAAGAAACCGGAATCAAGGTGAAATTTGTTGCCATTCCATGGGCGGAAGATCCTCACACAAAGATACAGGTTGCTATAGCTTCCGGTAAAGCTCCAGACCTTATAAAACTTGGTTCTCCGTTCGAACACGTTCTTGCAAAATTCGGTGTTTTGGAACCTTTAGACAATCTAATACCCAAGGATGTCTTAAAAGAATTTGTTCCATCTGTGCTTAAAGAATCAAGATACTCTGCCAACAAACCAAGGTATCTAAAAGGGAAGCTTATCTCTATACCGTACTTCACAGATGTAAGAACGGTGCTTTACAGAAAAGATATATTCAAGGAAAGAGGGGTACCTGACCCAATTGACTGGACATGGGATGATTTTGTGAAATATGCCAAGATATTGACTTTTGATAGAGATGGCGATGGAAAAATCGATGTTTACGGATTTGGAACTTCTGCAAGGTACAACTCCCAATGGATTACATTTGCATGGCAAGCCGGAGGAAAAATACTTGATGAGAATGATATGCCGCAGGTTAATTCTAAAGAATTTGTAGAAGGTGCAAAGTTCTTCTGGAAGCTTTTCAACGAATATAAAGTGGTTCAACCTGGTGCCATAAATGCAAACCTCTGGGATGTAAGAAAGCTCTTGGCAGAAGGAAAAGTTGCGATGTATGTAGATTGTGGAGACAGTGCAAAAGTTCTAAGAGACGAACTTGGAGATAAACTTGGTGTAGGCCTTCTTCCAAAGAACCCAAGAACAGGAAAAAGAACTGCGTTCTCGGGAGCGGATTCCTTCGTTATACCAAAGCAATCAAGGCATAAGAAAGAAGCAGCCAAGCTTCTTCTCTGGCTTATATCTAAGGAAAGAATGAAAGAATACTGTAAAGTATCTGGATTCCTTCCTGTAAGAAAGGATGTTATAGAAGATCCATACTTCAAAGATGATCCAGTTAAATCCATGTTTGCTAAACAACTTGAAGATGCCAAAGGATGGATAAAGCATCCTGAAGCAAGTTTCATTTCAAGAACATTAAGGACGGCTATTCAACAGGCTTTAACCGGCAAAAAGACCGTGGATCAAGCTCTGGAAGATGCTCAAAAGGAGATATATGGGTACCTCAAGAAAAAGGGCTATATAAAGTAACCGGCTTATGAGGGGGGACCACCCCTCCTCTTTTTTCATACACCCTTAGGAGGGATGGAAGAAATGAAAAAGCGAATGAAGAAGAAGTTGAAGGACACCGTAATTTCATATCTTTTTTGCTTTCCAGCGTATAGTGCGTTTGCGGTCTTTATTTTCATACCGATAATATGGGCTTTTGTTTTAAGCTTTACAGATTATAGTTTATTAACATTCGGAGAGAGCAATTTTGTAGGTTTTGATAACTATATAAGACTCTTTAAGGATCCAGTATTTCTAAAGTCCCTTTTAAATACCTTGTATTATTCCGTTCTATATGTTCCAACAACCTTAATAATTGGCTTCATTTTTGCCCTTATGCTCAATGATGATTTTCCCGGAAGAAACTTTTTCAGGCTTGCTATGTTTATACCAGTTATTATATCAATGGTTGTTGCAAGTATCGTCTGGATGCTGATCCTTTCCGCTCATCCAACGAGCCTCGCCAACAGGTTCCTTTCGTTATTTGGAATGCCACCACAAGGCTGGCTATCAAATCCAAAGCTTGCTATGATTTCCGTTGCTGTGGTTATGGTATGGAAAAGCTTTGGATACAAGATGCTTCTATACTTGGCGGCTATGCAAAATATCCCTCAGGAGCTCTACGAAGCTGCAGAAATCGATGGCGCAACAGGATGGAAAAAGACTATACATATAACTATACCGCTTTTAAAACCCACTACCTTCTTCCTTCTGGTAACTTCTGTAATTGACTCGTTCCAGATATTCACCCCAATATACATAATGACTGGTGGCGGACCCGGGTACGCCACAACGACCATTGTCAATTACTTATATCAAAAAGGATTCCAGGAATTTGAAATGGGCTATGCTTCGGCGATAAGTTACATCCTATTCCTCATATTGCTTGTTTTAACTTTCATCCAGAAAAAAGGATTTGGAAAAGAGGAGCTATACTAATTGGGAGGGATTTTATTTATGGGTATGAGGAAGAAAAGAATAACATGGTTGATTTTAAAATACATTCTTTTAAGCGTTGTTTCGTTTTTTACGCTCCTTCCAATGATATGGATGATATCCACTTCTTTAGAACCAGATAAGGGACTTGAATCTTATTCTCTAATTCCAAAAGAGATAACATTTTCCAACTATTCAGAAGCCTGGAACTATCCAAAACTTTACGACGAAGATGTAACTCTTGGGACGATGTTTAAAAACAGCGTCATAGTCTCTAGCGTTATAACTCTTCTAAGCTTGCTCTTTGATTCAATGGCGGGATACGCCCTTGCAAGAAAAAATTTCCCAGGCAGAACATTAATGTTCTGGCTTGCTCTGTCTACGCTTATGGTTCCTTTCTATGTTGTCGTCATACCAATGTATATAATCACCATGAAACTTGGGCTTCTCAACACACTAACAGGCCTTATCGTTCCCTTTGTTTCCAGCGGATTTGGGGTATTCCTTTTCAGGCAAGCTTTTATTTCCATTCCTCTTGAACTTGAAGAAGCCGCAAGAATCGACGGTGCAGGAGATTTTTACATTTATTGGAAAATAATGCTTCCTCTGATTAAACCAACGATTGCTACTATGGCGATATTTAAAATATTGTGGTCTTGGAACATGTTCTTCTGGCCACTTCTTGTTATACAGGATTACTCAAAGATGCCAATAAACCTTGGGCTAACGATGTTTAGAGGACAGTTCGTCACAAGATGGGGGCTCTTAACAGCTGGCATGGTTATAGCCACCATTCCGATTATTGTGATGTTCCTTGTTCTTCAGAAATGGTTCATAAGAGGGTTGACGGCAGGAGCATTAAAAGGATGAAAATAGCAGTATATACGGGAAAAGGCTCAGCAAAAGAAAGTGCAAAGTCCATTATAAGGATTTCGTCGAAAGTTGGCGAAGTGGTTGAATTTGACAAAAACATACCAAACTCCGATGTTTACATAATCGGCGGAGGATTGGCTTCTGAAATAGCAGCTAATCTGGGAATGGGAAATCTTAAAAAGCTCGAATCCATTATTCTAAATGATAGAAAAAGATACATAGGTATATGTGCAGGAGCGTACCTTGCAATTGAAGGTTATTGGACAGATAAAACGCTTACAAATTATTTTGTTCTGATAAAAGCAAAACATCCCGATATAGATAATTGGCGAAGGGGACAAGGATGGATAAAAGTAGAAGTTAGAGAAGAAGAAATTAAAATGTGGTATGAAAATGGCCCTTTATTTGAAGGAAATGGATTTGAAATAATTGGACGATTTTTAGAAGATATAAACGAAACTGATTCAGATTATAGCATGAAAAATACGCCAGCAATTATAAAGAAAGATAACATAGTTCTCTTCAGCCCGCATTCTGAACTCTCTGGTGAGGTTGGAGAAAAGCTCCTTTTGAAAGCCTTGGAGGGATCGCTGTGAAAGTAATTAAAAAAGAAGAATTTCCTTCTCTTCTTTTAGGATTAAGCTTTTTCGGTTGTGGCGGTGGTGGATACATATCGGACGGGCAAAAATTGCTCCAAGATTTCGACGAGATAAAACTCTACGATATCGATGAGCTTCCTCAGGATTCTTTTGCCGTGTCCTGCTACTCGTGCGGTTCATTATCAGAAAAGAAAGTGCTTGGTAAAAAGGAAAGTTGCGCATTCAAAACCATGGAAAAGTTTCTTGGTAAAAGAATATCAGCACTTTTTGCGACAGAGCTTGGAGCTTACAACACACCCGTTTTGTTTAAAATAGCAAAAAGCGCCGGTGATACCGCAGTTATAGACGGCGATGCAGCAGGAAGAGCCGTGCCAAACATTGAGCATTCCCTTATTGTCAAAGGAGGAAAGTTGCCAACGCCGCTTTCTATATGCTCGGAAGATGGCGACAGAATCGTTATAGAAGATGTTAGCGAGATAAGAAAACTTGAAGAAATTGTAAGGCCCTTATCTGAAAAATTAGGAAATTTGGGTGTGTGCGATAGCGTAATTAAGATAAGCGAAGCTAAGAAGTACTTGAAACTTGAAAGCATATCGAAAGCTCTTGAGGTTGGGAAACTGATTCAAGAAAGGAACTTAAAAGGAATATTAGATGCAATAGGTGGTGAGATTATATACAAAGGGAAAATCAAAGAGGTGATCGTAGAGAAGGAAGGAGGCTTTGTTGAAGGAAGAATCATCTTTGATGACGGCTGTTATGTTAAATTCATAAACGAAAATATGGGATTTTATGAAAAAGGAATAGAAATACATTTTCCAGACCTGATAGTGATCTTAAACGAAAAGGATCTTCATCCCATTGAAAATCCACCTAAAGAGAAAGTTGATATTATAGTTGTTGCTGCAAAGGCTGACAAGAGGTGGTACAGATGAAAGTAGGATTTTCGAAAGCAAGTCTTGATGTGCCTATAGGAATGGAAATGGCAGGATATGTTAACAGAAAAGGAGTTTCAAAAGGCTTTTTAAAACCGCTTGAAGCTTTTTGTGTGCTTTTAGAGGATAACAATATCAAGCTGGCGATTTTAACCTTTGACATCTTGGGAATACCTGACGGGTTTCCTTGCATAATTTCTGGCTGGAAAACTATACCCGTAGCTACTCACACTCACTCAGCTCCAGTCCCGTCGGAGATCAAAGATGAACTTCTAAACACAGCTTCGAAGCTGATAGAAAAAGCAAAGCATAACCTTTACGATGTGAAAGAGATATTGTTTAAAAAGTTCACTGTAAAAGGTGTATGTGCCCAGAGAAGAAGAGGTGAATCTTTAGGTGAGCTCAAAGGTTATATGATTCACATAAAATCATTGAAGAATATCTCCTTTGTCATTTTTCCTTGCCATCCTACGGTTCTTGGTCCCGAGAATCTTTTCTATTCTCCTGATCTTGCTGGCGCCATTCGTCAAGAGCTTTCAAAAATGTTCGATTCAGAAGTTATATACATGAATTCATGCGCTGGTAATGTAAGCACAAGAAAAACACGCAAGGAAAGAAATGAAAAAGAAATCGAGCGACTTTCAAAGATGTTTGCTTGCAACATTGATGTTTTATCTTCGAAAAGCATTGCTCCTAAGATAGAAGACTTCAAAGAAATATTCGTGTCGCTAAAAACTGTCAAAAAATCTTCAGAAAAAATTGATGAAGATACAAAAACGGCATTGAAGCTTTTGGCGCTTAGAAAAAACATGGATGGAAAGATACTAAGGATATGCAGCTTTAAACTGGGAAAAGTTCCCTTCGTATTCCATCCCTTTGAAATGTTCTACAAAAGATGCGAAGAGCTTGACATTCTTTTAATCGGTTACGCTTGCAGCTATGGATCATATCTTGTACCAAACGATGTAAAGGATGGTTATGAATGGATAGCTTCGCCGTATTCATCGTCAACAGAGCAAAATATTGTTAATTTGATAAAGGATCTTATCCGATAACTTCTTCAATCCTTTTTAGTACTTCTTCAACATCGAAGTTTACACCAAATTTTTCCTTAGCAACGAATACCGCCCCGCCAAGCGGATTTGTGGATGGACCTTGGAATATCCCTCCAGCATCTTCTACAAGTTCCTTCACAATTTCCCGATAAACTTGGCAGGAAAAGAGCCCTCCAGAGTAAGAAACAATGTTTGATCCAACTGCTTTCATAGCGTATTTGAGAGGCTTTAAAAGATTTTTAGCGTTTTCCTGTAGCACTTTTCTCGCTACCTTGTCTTTGTCTGCAATCTCACATATCTCTTTAGCCAGAGCTGCTATCTCTCTTTTTTTCATGCTTTTCAAATACACAAGCTTTATCACATCAGATCTGCTGGCAGCGTTGAAAGTCTCTTTAACAGCCTTCTCTAACAGAGTTTCCTCGCCCCATCCTTCCCAATATTTTAAAACTTCTCTTATGCCATCTACAGCTATTCTGTATCCGCTTCCATCATCTCCAAGAAGATGTCCCCAGCCACCATATTTGATAAACTTTTCCCCGTCATAAACCAAAATCAATGATCCCGTACCTGAATGGACAAGAACACCTCTTTCAAAACCCCCAAAGGCTCCAACATAGGCCATCACACTATCTCCACACACAGCAGCTTTTCTGCAATTTAATGCCTCCTTTATTACTTCAACAACCTTTCCAGAATCTGTGCAATATTCGCCAACACCTGCAAGCCCAAATACGCAATATTCAAACTCGAGATTTTTCCAGGGAAGCACAGCCTTTTCAATTGAATCTTTAAAAGCTTTAAGACCTATCTCTACATGATTTCCAGGAAGGTTATAGATTTTGCCATCAACACAGCTTTCTTTATCAATAACAGCTAATCTTATTTGCTTGCACCAAGATCACCCACAAGCAAAAATCTTTTCTCTTTTATCATAATAAGCACCTCTCATTTTTGGAAAAGAAGGAAGAAACTAACTTGTAGCATCGATGTAGCGCTGGATGCTTTTGCAGACTTTAGCTTTTACAAGATTGGTGCCATATGGCTTTGTTTTCCCACTTAACACATCCCAGAAAAGGTCGGGAAAATATTGTGATATTACGCCAAGGTTTAACTTTTTATTCTTAAAGTTCTCAAAAAGTTTTTCTTTAGCTTTTTTTACCCTATCGTCAGGCAAATAGTATCTTGTCCTGTCAAGAAGGGAGTATTTCATATCAATTTCGCTGCCATCTTTGTAGTAATTTTGCCAGTACTTTGGATTCTCCTTCATAGCTGATAAGAGAGTTTCTGAAAAATTAGATGGATTGAGACTAAGCTCTCTTTCTATTCTTTCAAGAGCAAATAATCCTTCTCTGAATTTGAATGTAAGTTCAGGCCCGACTTTCAATATTGAAAATCCATCTTTTACCATTTGTGATAAATTCTCAAGGGGTTGAAAGTCAGTCGAATGGGCTTCAAAAACAAAATGATACTTTCTGCCAGTATCTGATAGATCTTTCACTTTGCTTGGGTTATAAAGCCTGATACCATCCTTATAAAATTCCACACCTGGCTGGACAACAAAAGCTATTACCCTGTTCCAAGCATCCTCAAGTCCCCTCTTTTTGAATATCTCCTCCGTTATCGAGACTATTCTTTCAAATTCTTCTGCTGTAGTTACATATTCCTCTTTGTTTACTACTCCGCCCGCTGGAGGAACCTCAGTTCCAAGAACATAAACGGGAGGTTTTAAACCCTCTTCTCTCCAAGCTTTCTCAGTTACTTCGCAAAGATCAGCCTGACGAGACGCCGCAACTTCTGGTGGGATATCCTTTTCATTTCCAAGTGGAAAGCTCGTGTCAAGGTGAATTTTTCTGTACCCAGCTTTCACATAGCTTTCCACCATTCTCTTGCCCTTTTCCATAGCTTTCTCAGGAGCTAACTTCCTCCACGGAAGAGGACCTAAATGATCACCACCCAGTATGATCCTGCCAAAATCAAAGTCCACCTCATCTGCTAATTCCCTCAATTTCTTAACAAAATCATCTGGTTTTAGGCCAGTATATCCACCCTCCTGATTTACTTGGTTGGAAGTTGACTCTATTATGAATGTGATGTCTTTATCTTTCATGTATTCAAAAACGATCCTTAAAACATCAAAATTTCCAGTGCATACTGAGAAAATCCCTTTTTTGCTTTTTTTTATCTCTCTTATCAAATTCAAGATATTCAACTTTGTCATCTCCCTTTCAACACATTATTATTCCTTTATACTTCCAGAGACAAGTCCTCTCACGATATATTTCTGAACAACCAAAAAGAGCGCAACGGGTATCAATGTAGACATCAGTATGGCTGCCATCATTTCATTCCATCTTACAGAGCTTCTGCTGAAGAATTGGTATAGCCCTTGAGTTATCGGCATCAACTCATCAGATTTTATTAAGGTAAGAGCGAGGATGAACTGCTGACTCCATCCGGTTATAAAAGCGTATATCAAAACAGCAACGATAGCAGGGCTTATCATAGGAATTATTATCCTATGAATAACAGAAAATTCGGAGCATCCATCAATCAGTGCAGCTTCTTCGATAGCTTTAGGAATGGTCTGCATGTATGATGTTACAAGCCATGTGGAAAGTGGTATGGTGAATATAGAACCTGCAAGGATAACGGAAAGATAAGTGTTAACCAATCCGAATTTTTTCATGATGACATAAATTGGTACAAGAAGCATTATAGGAGCAAACATGTTGGCATAAATAACAAATATCATGATCGGTTTTCTCCCTCTAAAGCGGAATCTTGCTATTGCGTATCCAGCTGGTATGGCTACAAGAAGCGACACGATGCTAACCCCTGCTCCATATATAAAACTGTTAAGTAAGTATCTTGGAAGCCTTGGGACAAGATCGAAAGCCGATTTGAAATTTTGCAACGTGATCTTTTCTGGAAATAGCGATGCTGGAGACTTCCACGGAAGATCGGCAGGTCTCAAAGCTGTGATAAGCATTTGATATATCGGCAAAAATAGAAAAGCAATTAAAAGCAAAGCAAGAATCTGATAGATGATCTTCTTCGTTAGCTTTCTTGTGCTTCTTTTCATGCTTCCACGCCCTTTTCCAGAGTTCTTATGTAGAATATGGCGATAACGCTTACAAATATAACTTGGGCGATTGTCATTGCAGAAGCCTTCCCTATACCGCCAAACCTGACCATAAGAAACGATATGTTATAGATGGCTATTGGCAGTGTTTCTGTAGCTCTTATAGGTCCACCTCTGGTGAGTATCCAGATTATGTCGAAAGAGTTGAATGTCCAAACAGTGGAGAGAAGAGTAACTGTTAGAAGAACAGGCTTTATCATGGGAAGAGTTATTTTAAAGAACTTGGTTAAATCTCCTGCACCATCTATTGTAGCGGCTTCATACAAATTTTCCGGAATCGATTGAAGCCCCGATAGGATCATTATTATCATAAATGGAAGGCCAACCCAAGCGTCAACTATAAAGGTTGTTATAAAAGCAGATGAAGGTTTTGCAAGAAATGTCACTGGAGCCTTTATTAAATGAAGATGCATAAGTATTGAATTCAATATGCCAAACTCGCTATTGAGAGTCCAAGCCCACATCATAGCTGCCATGGCCCAGGGTATTGCCCAGGGAACTATAACAAGGGTTCTATATATCTTTTTACCTATCAGGTATTTGCTGTTGAGAAGAACTGCTCCAAGAAGACCCAAAACAACTTTAATCCCAACTGATCCAGCCACCCATAGCAAAGATCTTTTGAAGGCAGAGAGAAAGTAGGAAAGTTTCGGGTCAAAGAGCCTGAATGTGAAAAGCCACTTGTAGTTTTCAAAGCCTACGAATTGTCTATAGAAAGGGTTTAAGAAACTTGCCTTATAAAACGATGTTTCCACCACTTTATATAATGGGTACACAAGAAAAAGGGCAAAAGCTACAACAAGGGGAATCAGAAGGATATAGGGAACTGCTTTTCTTTTCATCTTTTTCCCTCCAAAAGTGGGGGCAAAGCCCCCACAAGTTAATTTTTTATCACCTCTGAAGTATTTGAATTATTCTTGCAGCCTGATCGAGAGCAGTCTTGGCATCGGTTACACCAAGGAGAACGCTGTGTATCGCATCAAGAAGCGCATCCTGAACTCCTTCCCAATCCTTGATTCCAACGGCTTCTGGATAACCGTATCTAATCGCTTCGATGTAGGGTTTCCAGTACCATTTCTGGAATTCTGGGAGGTCTTTTTCTTTTATCATTGGTGGAACAAATCCAAGTTTGAGGTCCCATTCTTTCTGTTTCTCGAAGCTCGTCATGAAGTTGAGGAATTCAATAGCAAGGTCAACATTCTTGGACTGGGAGGATATGGAGATACAATCTGTAACGATAACTGTTGAGTATCTCTTAATGGAATCTGGGCCACCGGGGATGAGGAAGAATCCAACATCGATTCCCTTTTCCATGGCTTTTCTTGCGTTGTGAACATGGTCTATGAACATTCCAACCTTTCCGGCTTCGAAGAGTTTTATCAAGTCTTCCCTCTTCCACTCGATTATACCTGGCTGAGCGTATTTGGAGAGCTCCTTGTAGAACTCAAGGGCTTTAACAGCTTTTGGATCGTTGATTACGACTTTTCCGTTCTCGTCAACTATTCTTCCATCGTTTGCATAGAGATATTGCTGGAACTGTGTGACTGTGGAGACAAATTTCTTCCCTGCCATGGCTATACCGTAGATTCCCTGATCTGGATGGTATATCTTCTTTGCCGCCTCAAGCAGCTCGTCCCAGTTCGTAGGAACCTTTACTCCATACTTCTTAAAGAGTGCTTTGTTGTAGATGAAGGCTTTCGTTGACATCGCTCTAACAACGCCCCATACATGGTCTTTGTAGGTAACGGTATCCCAAACTGTCCTGTAGTAGAGAGCCTTTTTCTCAGGTGTTATATACTTGTCAAGAGGAATTATCGCTCCCATGTCTGCAAGGGCTGGTATCCATCTGGAACCGATGTACATAACATCAGGAGCTGCTCCAGCGCCGATGGATGTGATTATCTTGTTCCAAAGTTCGCCCCATCCTACAAATTCCATCTGGATGTCGACATCCGGATGAGCTTTCTCAAATTCTTTGGCAATGGCTTCTTGATCTTCAATAGTGTATCCTCCACCGATCGGCATAAGAACCTTAAGGGTTCTCTTGGCAGCAATAGCCATCGTTCCAACTAAAAGTATACCTACGAGTATGAACACAACAAACTTTTTCATAAAACCACCCCTCCTCTTTAGGATTTTTAAAACCCCATAAATGGGCTTCAGTTCATCTTCACAACCCTTGTTAAATTCCTTGGGGAATCAACGTTGACCCCTTTTTCTTCGGCTATTTTCAGTCCAAGGAACTGCCCATATACAACCTTTAAAAAAGCGTCTTCAGGATAACTTGAAGAAAGACCAATGTCGCTTTCCACATCAACAACAATTGCTCCCATTTCTTTAAGTTCTTTCTTTAACTTTTCTTCCTCTTCCAGACCCTTTTTGAATATATGAACGGCTACTCCCTTTTCCACAAGCGCTTTGGGGCCATGCCTATATTCAAGGGCAGAGTAGCTCTCCGTTTTGGTTATAGACATTTCCTCAAGCTTCAAAGCACACTCCCTTGCAACACCTTCGTAAACTCCCTCACCAAGAAACACATGGTGATGAGCTCCAAAAAGTTCTTTTTTGCTGCTAACAAAAGCCTTGATTTTCTCAAAACTGCTTTCAAAATCATCAACGAGTTTCCTCAAAGTTTCAACATTTCCGCTCAACTTGCTGGCTATGTATTCAAGAGAGAAAAGCATACTTACAAAGGATTTCGTCATAACAACTGGCTTTTCTTCCATGGGAAGGACTATCGATATATCTGGATCTTTCTCGAGGCTGCTATCTTTTCCAAGAGTTATTCCGAACGCTTTAACACCATTTTCTTTGAATTTTTCAAGTGCATATAAAACCTCCGTCGTCTCTCCAGAGCGGGAAATCAAGACAGCTGATTTTTTGCTTTCCTTTCCCGCATTTTCTGGGTACGCGAAAACTATCTCACCTGCTGGTACTGCTTTTGTCTCAATTCCGAGTTTCAAAGAGAAATACCTTGAAGCTGCAATAGCAAGGTAGTAGGAAGAGCCGCATCCAACAAAATACACAACATCTTTTCCTTTGAAGAAATCTCCCAAGTTTTGGGAGTTTTTCTCGTAAAATTTGTCAAGAAATTCAGGAAGCCTTTTTATCTCCTCTTTTACTTCTTTTATGTTCTTTTCAACCTCAGTCATCTTTTTTCCTCCCCTCTTTCAGCGTTGGCAATAATCACCTCTATTCCAAGATTTTCTAAATTCTTTTTTATTTCATTATCAAGTTTCTCAACAATGAGAGCAGAAATTCCCCCTACATCCATAACCTTGAAAGGCGCAACATTGCCAATCTTACTGCTGTCCGCAAGAACTATCACCTTCTTTGCGCTTGACGATATCTCTCTTGCTACAGTTGCCTCTTCAAAGTCGTAAAAGGTTATTCCTGATTCTATATCCACTCCATCGACACCCATCAAGAAAACATCCACACTTATGTTCTCAAAGAACTTATGCGTTTGTCCTCCAACACACTCAAAAGAGTTTTCTCTAACGGTCCCTCCAGAATGAATTAATTTAAAGTGCTTTCTCAGATTTATTATTGCCCACGCAGTTGTTATTGAGTTCGTTATTATAGTAAGGTCATTTACAGGGGAACTGTCCAAAGATCTCGCTGCGTAAAATACTGTGGAGCCCCCGCTCATGGCAACAACTTGACCATTTCTTAAAAGCTTAACAGCCTCTTTTGCTACCAGTTTTTTTGCCTCTTTCGCCTCTTCCAATTTAAAGAAGAATGGATAATCAAGCTGGAAATTTTTTAAGAAAGCTCCTCCCCTCTTCCTTTCTATCAAACCTTGAGATTCAAGGAGTCTTAAATCCCGCCTCACAGTTACCTTTGAGATTCCAAGAACCTCGGAAATTTCATTAACTGTCATGAAACCTTTCTCTTTAAGATGGTGCATTATTCTTCGGAGCCGCTCTTCTTTTATCAAACTTGCTACCCCTTTCGTTCAAATTCGATCTAAAGCGTTCCATTATGGTATCATAATAAAAACGTATATGATTTTCCAAATTTTGGAGGTGATTTTGTGAGAGAGCTTTCTGCCGGGAAATTCAGAGGATTCACCGCGCTTTCAAATGATGAAGGAATCTTCCAAATCTTGGCTTTGGATCAGAGAAATTCACTCAAAAAACTCATAGAAGAACATTACGGATCGTGCAAAGATGAAGACATAAAAGCTGTGAAAAAAGCAGTTACTAAAAATATAGCTCCTGAAGCTTCAGCTATTTTGCTTGATGGGGAATACGCTCTGCCACAGATGATAAAGTACATACCAAAATCAACAGGGATAATTCTTTCACTGGAAAAAAGTGGATATGTGACATCAGACAATAATGGTGAAAGGCTTAGCATGCTTTACAGAGAAGATGCCGTAAAGCTTGCTAAAAGCTGGGGAGTAGATGCTGTAAAACTTCTCATATATTGGGTAAGTGACATTGGCAATAAAACGAAAGACCACCAAAGAAAATTGGTTGAAAGAGTCGGAAAAGAAGCAAAAGATCTCGACATTCTTCTCATCCTGGAGATATTGACCTATGGGCAAAATAAGGGAAAGAAAGATGAGATTTTAAAGGCACTTTCTGAGTTTTCTGACGGCTTTTATAACGTGGACCTTTTTAAAATAGAACCATTTAAAGAAGAAGTAACAAGTGAAGAAATTTATGAAGCGACAAAGGGTAAACCTTGGGTTGTTTTAAGTGGTGGAATGGATGTGAGAGACTTCGTTCCTATATTGAAAAACAATGTCAATGCGGGAGCTTCTGGATTTCTTGCAGGAAGAGTAGTATGGAAAAGAGCTGCTTCATATATAAGGAAGCTTGGAAAAATGGATGAACATTTATCCACAACTGGAATAAGAAATATCTCGCTTTTGAAGGATGCAGTGAAAAACGCAGTACCATGGTATTCTGCTCCGTTCTTTGGCGGTTTTGAGAACATAACAATTTTGGGGTGAGAGGTATGATGATTTTAGGTATAGATGCTGGGGGAACACATTCAAGAGCTGCGGTTGTGAATGAAAATGGAAATCTTCTGGCTTTGGCTTATGGAGGACCTGCCAACTTTCGCGATATTGGAATAGATGAATTTTTAAAAAGGATATCATCTCTTGTAGATTCACTCGATATAGGCAGGAAAACTTTCGACAGCGCTTTTGTAGGAGTTTCCGGTATGGGGTTTAAGGGGGAAGATAAGAGATATTTCGCAAAGCTTTTGTCGAAGGTTATATCCGCGAGGAAAATAGGGGCTGTGAACGATTGTCATGCTGCATTGGTCGGAGCCATCGCTCCAAAAGATGTGGGCATTTGTATAATTGCTGGTACTGGTAACATGACTATAGGGATATCTAAAGGTGGAGAAGTTTATAGAGCCGGTGGGTGGGGACATCTTCTTGGTGATCCAGGAAGCGCATTTGGCCTTTCTTATGAAGCTTTCAAGATAGCTCTAAAAACCGTTGAGAAGAGAGAAAATGCCTTTAAAATCGCCAAGATCTTTCAGAAAGAATTTGGAATAACGGATATAGATGACTATCTGGAATTTTTCTATTCATCAAAATCAAAGAGCCAGCTTGCCTCAATCGCTCCAAGGATCATAAAACTTGCAGAGAATGGTGATATGCATAGTAAAGGATTAGTTTTAGATCAAATAAAGGAGATAGTAGATCAAGTCATAACAGTCTCGAAAATCGTTAAAAGCCGCCACATATCCTACTCTGGCGGAATGTTTAAATCGGAGTATTTCAAAGAGAAATTAAGAGAAGAACTTTTGAATCAGGGATTTGAACTGGTTAAGCCAACCCTTCCGCCCCTTGGAGGAGCTCTGATCCTGGGAATTTCAGAAGTTAAAGAAGTTAACAAGGGGTTAGTCAACAACATAAAAAGCTGGATATGAAGTGTAGAAAATTGAACTTTGATAGGTGAATGTTTATGGATAAACTGAGGCTTTTAATATTAAGTGCAGGAAGTGGAGGATATTTTACTTATGCAGGGATAGCATCAAAGATGAAAGACAAACACGAAATAGTTGGCGTTGTTGAGCCCGATGATGCAAAAAGACAAAGGGTTGTAGAAACCTATGATATCTCCAAGGAATACGCTTTTAAGACTTAGAAAGAACTTCTTGATAAGAAAGGAAAGATAGCTGATGTTGCTGTAATAGCAACTCCCGATGACCTTCATGTCGAGCCCGCCATTGCATTTGCAAAAAAGGAATGCGATATTCTTCTTGAAAAACCTGTTGCAAGAACATCTGAGGATGTTACAAGAATGATGCAAGTGGATAATTACCCATTTGCTTTCAATAAAAGGCTCTTTTTTAAGAATCCTTCTTTATCCCTTTCTATAGCTTTTAGTATAGAAACTAAGTCTTTTAAGAAGGCACATACCTCATGAGAATCACCTCCAATTAGTTTGAGCTAAGTAAATATAGTATAACTTACGAATGGACTCAATTTGATTCAACACCAAAGTAAAAGCAAGTATACATAAGA
>JAGHBG010000014.1 GCA_021161105.1 Thermotogaceae bacterium
ACCCATTATCATCTTGATCATGCGTACAACACACTATTTTTTGAAAATGCCACAATTTACATTCATGAAGCTTATAAATCAAAAAATTATGAAAAATTTGGGATGATAGTGGGAAAATTATACACAATGGTTCTTCAAAGTTGGAGAAAAGTAAGGGAGTTGACGGGAGGAGAAATGCTTTTCGATTCAATCGAGGTGGTATATACTCCTTGGCATGCAAAGGAACATGTATCGTTCATAATAGCCACAGAAAATATGGGAAAAATATTCTTTCCAGGCGATATATGTTTTACCCGCTTAGATTACTATGAAATGTACAAAGGCTATAGAAATGATGGCGTTGCAAAATTTGTTCTGGAGAAGTCGAAGGAGGTTGATTTAATAGTTTTCACTCATGATAGACCTTTAAAACCTTTTTCTTGATGAAAGTTAAAAAATGACTTATAATGATAGGAGCAAGGAGGTGTTAATAATGAAGGTTGCAATAGTTTCGTATGAAGTTTTCCCATTTGCCAAAGTTGGGGGACTTGCAGATGTTGTAGGTTCACTTCCCAAAGCTCTTAAGAGTATCCCTGAAATTGAAGAAGTTATAGTTCTTATGCCCAAGCATAAAATAGTTGACAAAAACGCTGGAAAATACGGGTACACCATTGAACCTGTAAAAGGGGGAATTCCAGTACCAATTCTTAAAACAGACGAGAAATTTGACATATTCGAGAGTAAAATACCTGGTTCGGATGTTACGGTATATATGATAGCCAATAATCATTATTATTCATCAGAAAAAGTGTACGAAGGACATGATCCGGCAAAACCTGAAATTTTCTTTTCAGCAGCAGTTCTTTACGCTTTAAAGGAGCTTGATTTCAAACCTGAAGTTCTTCATGTTAATGATTGGCATACTGCGTTAATTCCTGTTTATCTCAAAACGGTTTTCAGAGATGATCCGTTCTTTGAAGATGTTGCAACTGTCTTAACATTGCACAACATTGGTGCACCATATCAGGGTAGAATTGACAAATCCTATATGAAATTTGCGGGTCTTCCAGATTATCTTTATAACATTGATGGGCTTGAATTTTACGGTCAGATTAATCTCCTTAAGGGGGGGATACTTTTTTCTGATGTTATTAACACAGTAAGTCCTACTTATGCGCAAGAGATTCAAACAGAAGAGTTTGGAAATGGTTTAGAAGGTGTGCTCAAAATAAGATCTGCGGATTTATATGGAATACTTAACGGAATAGATATGCATGCTTATGATCCTTTTCTTGAGAAGGCCGGCTATGAAACATTTAATATAAACGATTATGACAAGAGGAAACGGAAAAATAAAGAGATGATGAGAAAAGAATTTGGGCTTGAATCAACCAACGCACCTATCATAGGTATGATAACAAGGCTTGTTGATCAAAAAGGATTGGATCTTGTGAATGAAGTTTTTAATTACATAATGCTTCTTGGCGTTCAATTTATAGTTCTTGGTACTGGTGAAAAAAAGTATGAAGATATGTTTAAAAAAATGGCAGAGAAATATCCAGGTCAGGTTTCAGCCAACATAACATTTAGCAATGAACTGGCAGCTAAGATTTACGCATCATCGGATATGTTTTTGATGCCTTCAAGATATGAGCCCTGTGGTCTTGGACAAATGTTTGCAATGAGATATGGAACGATTCCTATAGTTAGATACACAGGAGGGCTTGCGGATTCTGTAAAAGAGTATGATGAAGAAAAAAGAAAAGGAACAGGTTTTGGATTTATTCCGTATGATTCTGCCCATTTGCTGAAATCTATTGCAAGAACCGTTTATTATTATCACTCTAGTGATTGGGAAATTATAGTTAAAAATGCCCTTTCTCAGGACTTTTCGTGGAACAAATCAGCGAAAGAGTATTTTGAACTCTATAAAGTTGCAGTAAACAAGATAAAACCCTGAGGAGGTATAAAATATGCCAGAACTTAGAAAAGATCCGGTTATAAAAAGATGGGTGATTATAGCAACCGAAAGATCCAAAAGACCTCATGATTTTAAAAGAGAAAAGGAGGAAATAAAAGCCGGTTTTTGTCCGTTTGACTATGGTAATGAGCACACAACTCCACCGGAGATATTTGCCTTTAGACCGCCGGATACCGGGCCAGATACTCCTGGATGGTGGGTAAGAGTTGTTCCCAATAAGTTTCCCGCTCTTAATCCAGAACTTGAGATAGAAAGATATGGAGTGGGAATGTATGATGCAATGACTGGTTTTGGCTTTCATGAAGTTATTGTAGAAACTCCAGATCACTTTGCAACTCTTGCGACTCTTGATTATAAGCAGGTTCAGGAGGTGGTTTGGGCCTATAAAATAAGGTATAACCAGCTCAAAAAGGATGAAAGAATAAAATATATACTTATTTTTAAAAACCATGGAAAAGATGCAGGGGCTTCGCTCCAGCATCCTCATAGCCAGCTCATAGCACTTCCGATAGTTCCAAAAAGAGTCGAAGAGGAACTTAATGGTTCAAAAGAGTACTTTGAGTATAAAGAGAGATGTGTTTTTTGTGACATAATAAGGGAGGAAAAGAGGGATAAGGAAAGGATAATAGAAGAGAATGAATTCTTTATAGCCTTTGCGCCATTTGCTTCAAGGTTCCCCTTTGAAACATGGATACTTTCAAAGAAGCACAACCATGACTTTGGAGATATCACGGAAGAGGAAGTGAAATATTTTGCGAAGATTTTAAAAAACATTTTATACAGAATATATATTGCTCTTGATAATCCACCATACAACATGATGATTCATACCGCTCCAGCCAATGGTGAGGGTAAAAAGTATTATCATTGGCATATAGAGATAGTTCCGAGGCTTACAAAGGTTGCTGGTTTCGAGTGGGGTTCTGGATTTTACATCAACCCCACTCCACCTGAAGATGCCGCTAAATTTTTGCGGGAAGTTGAGATAAAAGAAGAATAACTCTAAATTCAGGGAGGAGAGATGGCATGGAAATTTTGAAGGTTAGTTCGGGTTCCAATCCCAACAAAGTTGCCGGTGCTATAGCCGGGGCAGTTACCAAATCTGGTAAAGTTGAGATTCAAGCTATCGGGGCTGGGGCGGTAAACCAGGCTGTTAAGGCTGTAGCTATTGCTAAGAGGTTTGTGGAAGAAAAAGGTCAGGATCTTTATATGGTCCCGGGATTTATTGATGTAGTTATTGACGGCCAGAGAAGGACAGGAATATCTATAAAGGTTTTTCTTTCGGAGGGAAAAAGCAATTAATAGGTAATGGCGGACCCTGTTTTTGAGCATGTTGTCAAATCCTGCATAGAAGATTCAAGACTCCTCGATATTGTTCGGAATGTAGCAAGAATGTCGGAAGAGGAAAAGAGTGTTTTTTTGAAAAAAGCTTCGCTTTACTTTATGAATAAATCTTCTGAAGAAGATATTGAAGCATACAAGTTCTTCAAATTCATTTTACAGGAGAACAATGCGAAGGGGGTTCTAGAGAGGGTGAAGGAATATGAGAGAGGTTCAAGGTGAACGGCTTCCAAAACCTGTGGGGGCATATTCTGTTGCAGTGGTGAGCGAAACTGCGAATCTTGTTTTTATATCTGGACAGCTTCCTATAAAAGATGGGGAGATTTTCAGGGGAGATTTTAAGGATCAGGTTAAAATTATCATGGATAATTGCGAAAATATTTTGAAAGCGGCTGGGAGTTCTCTTGATAAGGTTTTAAAGGTTACGGTTTTTATCAAAGACATGACGAAATTTTCTGAGTTTAACGAAGTATATGCAACTTATTTCAATAAACCATATCCAGCAAGAGCAGTCGTGGAAGTCAGTAACCTTCCTAAAAATGCTGAAATAGAGATAGAAATGATTGCAGAAAAATGATAATGTGAATTTTGGTACTTGATTTTATAACTGAAGCTAATAAAATTTTATATTTGGAGGGATAAAAGATGAGGAAAGTTTTCCTAGGAGTTTTTTTGATAGTAAATATATTTACTTTAGCTTCTTTGCTTCAGTATCTACCGGATGATTTCATTACAGCGGTTTATATACCAGATATAGCCAGGTTCTACTCAGATATTAAATCTACAGAAATAGGTGATTCTTTCTTAAATAACCTGGGTTTTGAAAGTATGTTTGATTCGTTAATAAGATCCCAGGCTCAAGCGTATGATATTGACGCTGACAAATTGTATCAAATAAAGGAGTTTTTATTTATAAGTGAAAAAAATTGGATTGCTATTGTTATAGGACCGGTTCAGGAATTTGATAAAGTGAAGGATTATTTGGAAAGTTCGGGACTTATTTCAGACAAAATTTCTTTTGGTGAAAAAAATTACGATCTTCATATTGAAAACCTCGAAGGTAATATGGTTTTATATGCTGGGGAAGGAGATGTAATGAGCGAATTAAAGAAAAAGGCTTCAAATGTCCCGGTTTGGGTAAAAGATGCGTTAAAAGACCCAAAAATTGATCTTGTAGGTTACAGCCTTGAAAAGGATTCCTTTGAATCACATATAAAAGTTTATTCCAAAGGAGAAGTTATTGCTTCTGAAGGTGTTAGCAGAGTATTCGATGAAGATTTAATGAAAGAGATTAAAAGTCTTTCCAATACGAGTAGATTTTCAGAAAGTGAAGTTTTAAATGGGGAAGGATTCGTTCTTCTAAATGTGAAGAATGGAGAAACTCTTTTGGACCTTTTTAATGTCATTGGGATATTGAACGTGCTAAGATCCGATGAGAATTTCGATGAAAATATAATAAAAAGCTTTACTGGAAAAGCTTTTATAGGTTTTGAATATTCCAAGGCGATCGTTGATCAGATGTATGGTGAAGGAGGCGAAGAAGTCGAGAGTACAAGTAAACCACTCATGGAAGGATTCGTTGCTTTTGATGGAAATCCACATGAGATATTGAAAGATAAACTTAAAAGCTGTGAAAACAACGGAGAATATTACGTTTGTGAGGATACTAAAATAGTCATCGATGGTAACAAACTGTTTTTCTTTAATCCAGAAGATGCCAGTCTCTTGTCAGAACTTAATAAGAAATTTTTCAAAAGCAGGTATGAAGGCAAAGAAAATGTAATGGTTTATCTTGATTTTTCCGAAGTTTTGAACGCTTTATTTGGCTTGGAAACAAATAGTTATGTTTTATTTAAAGTATGGACTGAAAATGGTGAGATTAGATCTTATGGTGAAATAAGATGAAGAAGGAGGTGTAAGTACCAATGGAGAAATATGTCTACTTTTTTGGAAATGGAAAAGCAGAAGGTAACGCAAAGATGAAGGATATTTTAGGTGGTAAAGGCGCAGGTCTTGCTGAAATGACAAATCTTGGTGTACCGGTTCCTCCGGGATTTACAATTTCTGCTGAGGTATGCAAATATTATTACGATCATGGAAGAACGTATCCAGAAGGCTTGAAAGAGCAAGTAAAAGAAGCACTTCATAGGTTAGAAGAAGTTTCTGAGAAAAAATTTGGAAGTGTTGAAAATCCACTTCTTGTTTCTGTCAGGTCCGGTGCGGCCATATCGATGCCTGGGATGATGGATACGGTTTTGAATCTTGGACTTAATGATGAAACTGTAAGAGGATTGGCTAAACTTACCAACAATGAAAGATTTGCCTACGACGCTTACAGAAGGTTTTTGCAGATGTTCGGAGATATAGTGATGGGGATAGATAGACTCAAGTTTGAGAAAGAACTTGAAAAAATGAAGGAAGAAAAAGGGGTAAAACTTGATACAGAACTTGATGCGGAGGATCTCAAAAAGCTTGTTGAGAAGTTCAAGAAGATATATAAAGAAGAAGGAAAAGAATTTCCACAGGATCCATGGGAGCAGCTTTGGAAGGCAATAGATGCTGTTTTTGGAAGTTGGATGAATGAAAGAGCGATTACTTATAGGAAGATAAATGGAATAAAAGAAGATGAACTTTTAGGAACCGCAGTTAATGTAGTTATGATGGTATTTGGAAACATGGGAGAGGGCAGTGGAACAGGAGTTGCTTTTACGAGGAATCCAAATACGGGAGAGAAGAAACCTTATGGAGAGTTTCTTCCGAATGCACAGGGTGAAGATGTTGTCGCAGGTATAAGAACTCCCCTTAAACTTGATGAACTCAAGAGTAGACTCCCAGAGGTTTATGAACAACTTATGGAAGTTATGCAAAGGCTTGAAAAGCATTTCAGAGATATGCAGGATGTAGAATTTACAGTTGAAAAAGGAAAGCTTTACATTCTTCAGACAAGATCAGGTAAGAGAACCGCTACGGCGGCTATTAAGATAGCTGTTGATATGGTTAAAGAGGAACTTATAACCAAAGAGGAAGCGATCCTGAGAGTTGAGCCAAGACATGTTGAAACAGTTTTGCATCCAATGTTTGATCCTGAAGAAAAGGCTAAAGCTAAGGTTATAGCTAAAGGGCTTCCAGCTTCTCCAGGTGCAGCTTCTGGAAAAGCTGTATTTGACGCAAAAACTGCTGAAGAATGGAAGAAAAACGGAGAAAAAGTAATCCTTGTAAGACCAGAAACAAGCCCAGAAGATGTTGGAGGCATGGCTGCAGCTGAAGGTATTCTTACCTCAAGGGGTGGAATGACATCACACGCAGCGGTTGTTGCTAGAGGTATGGGTAAACCTGCAGTTGTTGGTGCAGAAGAAATAGTTGTTGATGATGTTGAAGAGTTTCTTAAGGTCGGGGATGTTGTTGTGAAGAAAGGTGAATGGATTTCCATAGATGGCGCAACAGGAGAAGTTCTTTTGGGTAAGGTTAAGGCCATGGAACAACAAGGACTCTCAGGAGAGCTTGCTGAACTTTTGAACTGGGCAGATGAAATCAGAAGATTAGGAATTAGGGCAAATGCTGATATTCCACGAGATGCTAAAGTTGCGAGAGAGTTTGGTGCAGAAGGAATAGGGCTTTGTAGAACAGAGCACATGTTCTTTGAGAAGGATAGAATTCCAAAGATGAGAAAAATGATAGTGGCAAGAACCAAGGAAGAAAGAGAAAAAGCATTGGAAGAGCTTCTTCCGCTTCAAAAAGAAGACTTTAAAGGACTCTTCAAAGAAATGGAGGGTTATCCAGTTACAATAAGACTTCTTGATCCACCACTTCATGAATTTTTACCAAAAGAACAAGAACAGCTTGAGCAAGTTGCAAAGGATCTTGGAATAAGTGTAGAAGAGCTCGAAGAAATTGTGGAGGCTCTTCATGAATTCAACCCGATGCTTGGACACAGAGGTTGTAGACTTGCTATAACATATCCGGAAATTGCAATAATGCAAACGAAAGCAATTATAGGAGCCGCTATAGAACTTAAAAAAGAAGGTATGGAAATAGAACCCGAGATAATGATCCCACTTGTTGGCCATGTAAACGAAATCAAGTATCTTAAAGAGATCATAGAGGAAGTTGCTGATAAGATGATAGAAGAAGCTGGAGTCGAGCTTAAATACAGGGTAGGAACGATGATTGAGGTTCCAAGGGCAGCTGTAACAGCTGATCAAATTGCTCAAGAAGCGGAATTCTTTAGTTTTGGAACCAACGACCTTACGCAGATGACTTTTGCATTCTCAAGAGATGATATAGGTAAGTTCCTTCCAGAATACCTTGAGAAGAAAGTTCTTGATATTGATCCATTTAAGACAATAGATAGAGATGGAGTAGGATCACTTGTCAGGATAGCTGCTGAGAAAGGTAAAGCAACGAGGTCAGATCTTAAAGTAGGAGTCTGTGGTGAGCACGGTGGAGATCCTGCATCTATAGAGTTCTTCAATTCTATCCCACAACTTGATTATGTTTCCTGTTCTCCATACAGAGTACCAGTGGCAAGACTTGCCGCAGCACAAGCGGAAGCAAAACAAAAGAAACAGTGATGAGAAAGAACTATTGAAAAAGTACGGGCGCCATAAGGCGCCCTTTTTTTGATTTTTTACTTATCAATATATTGTCAGAATTTGTATACCACATAGAAATTCTTTAGATTTTGTTTGTGAATTTTATGGAATTGGTTCTAGCAAGCCTATTCCAAATCTAAAAGAATTCTCTGTGTACACAAAAGAAAAGAAGAGTTTATCTTTGAACACCATTCCTTTTGGAGGTTTAAGATAATATTTGAGCTCTATAAAAATATCTTTTGCAAAGGAAAAATCGTGATTTATTGGATAATATGTTCCAAATAAAAATGAATAATCATTAAGGTTTGTTCCCAATACAACACCAACCATTCCTTTTCCTTGCCATTTTCCTTCAAAGTCACTATAAAGATACATCATAGAAGGTCCGCCAATAATAACTCCTTGATGAAACAGGGGAATGAAGCCAAATACATTGAAAGAAAGTCTTTTGGCTCCATCATCATATGTAACATACACATCGAGCCGAGCGAGGTCTTGATAAAATCCCGCTCCTAAGGACCATCCTGTTGGTGTAGCATAAGAAAAACCGCCGAACATCAATAAATCAAAGGAATACAAGGTGGAAACTGATAAGAAAACAAATATAATTATTAGTAATATCTTATTCATCGTTATCACCTCGGGTAAATTATAACAAAACAAATTATAACAGGAGGGGTGCAATTTGAAAAACAAAATTTATTCCCTTTTGGGATTTGCCGCAAGATCTAGGAATTTGGTATTTGGAAAGGAAAGGATAAGAGCTTATATTAAATCCAGAAGGAAGAAGAAATTAATTATATTAGCAGAAGATGCGAGTGATAGGATAAAAAAGGATATTAAAATGAGGTGTGAAAGTTTTGGAGTAAAGATTTTAGAAATGTTTACGAAAAAAGAGCTAGGTATTTTAATTGGAAAAGGGGAAATAACGGCATTTGGAGTAGAAAATGACGGAATAGTCGATGGAATATTGAAAGAAATTGGAGGGAAGTAAAGTTGCCAGGGATGAGAACTCATTTGTTGTTAGGATCATTGTTTTATCCAGTTTTTTATTTGATATATTTCTTAATTCTCAAAGTAGACCCTATTGATGAATATGGCATAAATGTTGTTGTCACATCTTACATTTTATTTGTGATTGGTAGCGAATTACCTGATATCGATGCGGACTTTGCTCCTATAAGATATTTTGTCCACGCTCTATTAC
>JAGHBG010000050.1 GCA_021161105.1 Thermotogaceae bacterium
ATCCTACGATATGCTCAAAGGCTCAAGATTGGTAAACGGTCCTTACATATATCTAAATCGCCCTTTTATGAAAGGGAAAAGCATCCAGGAACTTCTGGATGAGCTGGAACTAAATCCTGTGCTGAAAGGCGTGTTCGCATATAAGAACCTCCACAAACATCAGGAAGAAGCTGTCAAAAGCATTATTGAAGGTTACCATACCATAGTATCGACAGGTACCGGTTCCGGTAAAACGGAATCCTTCCTGCTTCCAATTATAGATAGGGCAAAAAAGCAAAAAGACAAGAAATTACTCGCTCTGCTTATCTATCCTATGAATGCTCTGGTCAATGACCAGTTGCGAAGAATGAGAGTGATGTTGGCTGGAACCGGCGTAACCTTTGCCAGATACACGGGCGATACTCCAGAAAACTTGCCAGGGAATATCCAGCGCTTGGATAGAATGAGCAGATTCAGCGAACATGAGATAGAAGAAGTGAAAAAGGGAAGACTGGCCTCATACGAAGAGAGTCTTTGCAGAGAGGAAATTCGCAAAAATAAACCTCAGATACTTCTGACTAACTACGCTCAATTAGAATACATGCTTCTCAGAAATAAAGATCTGGATATTTTCAGAGATTCAGACCTGCAATTCATTGTATTGGATGAAATTCACAGTTACGTAGGTGAACTTGGTTCGGAAGTTGCCTGCCTTTTGAGAAGACTCAAGCTCGTAGTTCCCGATTCGAAAAAAATAACGTTTATAGGTACTTCTGCGACTATTGCTTCTAAAGACGAAAGTCCGGAGACTGTCATAAAGCGATTCGGTTCAAGGCTTTTCGGAGTAGATTCAGAGAGAATTAAACTTATCACCGAGAGTTATATAAACATCATTAGTCCACCTAACAAATATTTACCGGATTTTCCAAAGGATCCAGAAAGCATTCTTGAAACCTTGGTAGAAGAAGTATCCAAGATCTCTGAAAATGATGGTTTACCAGGCGAATTTTTCTATCAGATGCTTTCAGCACTCACAGGAAAAGAGTTAATTCCCGATAATGCGTATGAAGTATTGAAGAACAATATCATAGTGAACGAATTGCAGGAATTATTCAGCAAACCTCTTTCACTTGAAAAAGCCGTAAAAAAGCTGAAAGAACTTCCCGGAAGAGAAGATGTTGACAACGAAAAAATCGTTGCAGAGCTGTATTCATATCTTTTGGCAGGCCTTATTGTGAAAGAAGACGATGAACCCCTCTTGCGTCCCAAAATCCACTTCTTTGTGAAAGGCATACAAAATTTGAAGATAAAGTTCGTAAATGGCTCCCGTGAAATAGTTCTTAACGACAAAGATGAAAAATTCGATAGATACTTATTCGACCTTTATGGATGTGCCAAATGCGGACAACATTATTTCGTTATCCCTTCTTCTACTATGCATGTGCATGGAACAGAAAGGTACTATATACCTTCAGGAATTCTCGGTAAAGAACCCGGAAAAAAACAGATGTTGCTTCTAACAGATAATATAGCTACAGATGAGGCCGCAAGCACAGGAGAAACGGTATGGGTGTGCGAACAGTGCGGTACCGTTCACACTTTCCCAGCAGAAAAGTGTATGAACGATAAATGTGGAGCGGAAAATTTTGTAAAGTTGATTAAAGTTAGGCAAACTGATCCATTTAATTGTATTTCCTGTGGTGCTTCTCTTGGTTCAGAAGATTTTGATGAGAACACTTCTTCTAACCTTATGCGGTCCGTATCAAACGAAGCGGTCGATATCATGATTCTTGCTCAGAATATGCTGAATTCCGTTTCAACAGATGCTGCCAAACTGCTTATTTTCACAGACAACAGACAGGAAGCGGCATTCCAGGCTGGATTTATCAACGAGAGGTCAAAAAGGTTCAAATTCAGAAATTATCTTTACAGCGCACTTAAGGACGATCAGTTATTTACAATTGAACGTGCTGCGGATGAAATTATCAGAAAGATACGTGAAAACGGCGAAATTAAAGCTTTCGAAGTGGAAGAAGGGAAAGAGTTTGACTACTTCAGGGATTCTGTGGAATGGTTTATGATAGAGGAATTCTGTCATCGGCAATTTAGACGAAGTAGCCTTGAGACTCTTGGATTGGTAAAGGTAGAGTATGGTGGAATAAGAAGCACAGACGACTTCATGGGAAAATGGGCAGAAAAATTAAATATTGAACCCGCGGAAATCAAAGGGATAGTCGAAAACTTTTTAGATCATATGCGAAGAAATACAGGAATTTCCCACAAATTATTGGGATTGACTAAAAAAGATCCAAGGATCTTCAGAGGCTATATAAAGTTTAGCAAGTGGTTCGCTCCGGAAAAGTATATTCTCAGAGCTCAGGCGTATTCGAAGGATAAATTGGTTAAGCACTGGATATCTTTAAGTGGCAGTACTTATTACCAAAGGTATTTAAAGAAAACTTTCCCAGAAAAAGATGTCATCCTAGATAGATTTCTTGAAGAACTTTGGAACTATCTTGTGGATAAAGAAATCCTTGTAGAGAGAGAAAATGGAAAAAGAGCCATAAACGCGGAAGCTCTTTTCTTTAAGCGAAATAAGAAAGCTGAAGATGGATTGCCCCATATTTTTGAATGCAAACGTTGCGGTACCAGAACGCAGAGAATTACACCAAAAATGATTTGTCCGCGCCATAACTGCAAGGGCGAACTTGTGGAGAAGGCTATAGATACTAAAGACTATAACGTCAAACGATATCTTTCTGAAAGAAAAATAATCAATATTAAAGCCTATGAACATTCAGGGCAGGTGCATAGAAGCGAAAGGGAAAAAATCGAGAAAGACTTCAAAGATGAAGGAAGCAAAGTGAATTGTCTTGTAGCAACGCCTACACTTGAGCTTGGCGTAGATATAGGAAAGTTGGATATGGTTCTGATGAGAAATGTCCCGCCAACCCCTGCCAATTACGACCAGCGGGCAGGTCGAGCGGGAAGGCGCCATAGAATCGCCGTAGTTACTACTTATTGCGGCAGAGGTTCTCATGACCTGTACTTTTTCAACAAACCAGAAGAGATGATAAGTGGTGCTATTAAAGTGCCTTCTTTCAGTATGGTCAATATTCCATTAATAGCCAAACATATCAATTCTGCGATTACAACTAAAATGCATTCATTGGTTAGTTCAGATGACGATAAACTTTTATTGGAGGCATACCTTCCTGAATATATTAATGGATATTTTAAAAATGTCGATCTCCTTTCCGATGATGCACATAGCGTCCTAAAAAACTTAGAAGGATTCTCTTCCCCCTTAAAAAAGCTTATTGCAAGATTCAGAACAAAATTTTGTAATGAAATAGACCGCTTTCTTGAAAATTGGCCAAAAGACGATCTAAAAAACCTGGAACAGTCTGTTGAGGGTTCATTAGCCGATTATTTCCTTAGTATCTCACCCAGAGAACTGGAAAAGATTTTGAAACACATTAGGGATGATCTCATCTTCCTGATCAAAGAGAGAAAAGAGGCATTCAATACAGGTGAAAAAACCAGGGAGCTCTCTGCGATAACTACTTACTTGAGAAACTTTACGAGTGCAAACCCGTCATCCGATGATTCAATTGATTTTTATACCCTTTCCATTTTAGTGAAGTACGGGTTCTTCCCAGGATATTCATTAACAAGAGGTCATGTTACCGCAACATGCCTGGAGAGTGAAGGGTTTGTCGAAATCGACAGAAACTACAACATTGCACTTCGTGAATTCGCTCCACTGTCCAGGTTATACGCTATGGGGAAAAAGTACAGAATCAACAAATACAAATTCTATACTGCTGATACCAAGAGCAATTTTAAGCAGAAGTTTGTCGTACAGCAAACTTATATAGCTCTTAAAAATGATGATAAGCCAACTTTTGATGATCCCAGTAGTGTTAATATAACCTCTCTGCATATTACCGATCCAAAAATAACCTTTGATGGCAGACCCGGTGATAGTGAAAATCATAGGGTTATAAAATCATACGACATAAGAGGATTTGTGAAGGGAAAACACTTAGGTGGGAAATCCGTGAACATTGAAGGGCTATATATGAAGTTTTTTAGAAAGGATACTGTGCTGCTTATAAACATAGGGTCAAAAAAAGAGATTACCAAGAACAATAATTATGGATTTTTGATCTGCCCTGAATGTGGTATTGTCGAGCAAACAACAAAAAGCGGGATAGAACATTTCATAAATCACATGAAACTATTCCACAGAAAAAACCTCAGTCCTGAAAAAATTAGCGAATTCATGGTAGCGCTTCACGCAGAGTTCGTGTCCGATATTCTGGAAGTTGGTCCCTTCCCGAGTTATGCCAAGGCGGTTAATTTTATGGAAGCTATGAAATTAGGAGCCTCGCTTGAGCTTGATATAAATGCCAACGACATAGACAGCTTTGTAAACGGAAAAGACAATGATTTCAGAGTTGTTTTCTACGAAACGGTACCGGGCGGTTCCGGATATATAGAAGTCTTGTTCCATTACAGAAATCGTGTTATTGAGACAGCAAAGAATGTACTACAAGAATGTGGATGTGGTAAGGCTTGTTACCATTGCTTACTCACATTCTGGAATCAGCCATTTCATGACGTTTTAGATAGGAAGTTGGCCGCAGAAGTACTTGGAAAAATAGTAAGTATTCAAGGAACGGAAATCGATATACCTCAGACGAGATATGAAAAAGTCGAAAGCGATGAAGATAAATCCGAATCTCCCGCTGAAGATAAGTTTCTGAAAATAATAGAAAAATACGGTTTACCAAAGCCAGCTCAGCAATATCCTATTTTATTAAGTAATGGCTCTAAAACGATCGCGGATTTTGCATATTCCGATGCCAAACTTCTAATCTACATAGACGGTTACCAGTATCATTCTGAAAAAGGGGAAAAGAAAATAGAACTAGACAAAAGGCAAAGACTTTACCTTGAAGCAGAAGAGTATAAAGTTATACGAATCAGTGCAAAAGATCTGGATGATACGGAACTTATGGAGCTTTATCTAAAACAAATAGGCGATAAATTAAAAGAAAATTCTTGATTGTACAGTAATAGTTAGGGTGTCACGAAAAAGAGTGGGCCTCCTAAATTCCAATGGTGGTACCATTGGAATAATCCTAATGCCACAGGAGAACAGAGTGATTCTTTGCAGTGACATCTCCATGACTGAGCAAGAAATACTCGAGCATTATTCAAAAAGAAACTACATCGAGACCTATTTCAAGG
>JAGHBG010000104.1 GCA_021161105.1 Thermotogaceae bacterium
ATACCTATAATATTTGACGAGAAAGTTTATGGAATTATAAATCTGGATTTTTATAAAAGATTCAAAAGACTCAATAGAACGGAAAAGAAAATAATAGAATTGTTGATAAGTGATCTGCCAATTATTATTAATCATATTTTCAACCTGAGGGATCTGGTTTTAGATTCGTATAAAGACATATTAACAGGTGTTTACAATAGAAAAATTTTAAACGAAGAAGTTCTAAAGGATTATAAGTATTTCTTTTTCATAGACATTAATAAATTTAAGCAGATCAATGACAAGTATGGGCATTTAATAGGAGATGAAGTCTTGAAGATAGTTGCAAAAAGATTAGTACATATATTTGCAGAAGATGATATTGTGATTAGGTACGGTGGTGATGAATTTCTTGTTTGTCTAAAAAGTGATAGTGATTTTTTGACCGAAGACATAAAGAATCGAATAAAAAGTTCGTTGAGCCAAGATATTGTGCTCAGAGATAAGAGGATAAAACTTTCTGTTTCTGTGGGTGCATTTGTAAAGAAAGAAGACGAACCTTTAAATTCCATCATCGAAAAAGTTGATAAATTAATGTATAAGGATAAGAATGGGATTTAGAATACCATCTCCATTTTTTGTTTGAATTTAAACTTGTGGATTCTGAAACTCTTAAATATAAATCATTTTCTTGGCCATCCCACCATCTGCAACAAAGTTGGTTCCAGTTATAAATTCTAATTTTTCCTTATCAGCCAGAAAAAGAACAAGTTCAGCCATGTCAGATATTTTACCTGCTCTGCCAGCAGGATGTTGCTGATGTTTTTCCTCTGAAATAGTTTCATTCCCATGTAAAATCCATCCCGGGCTTATTGCATTTACACGGATATTTGGACCAAGTGAGTTTACGAGAGCGTGGGTTAAACCTAAAATACCTGCTTTTGAAGAGCTATAGGCTTCACTACCTGCTGACATTAGCGCGCGAGTAGAAGATATATTTATAATTGCTTCACGACCTGGATTTTCTAAAATTAAAGGTACCCCAAAATGGCTCATCAGAAAATAGCCGGCTAAATTTACATCAAATTACTTTTCTCCATTCAGAAACCGTTAATTTCAAAGAGTTTTTAAACGCTCCTATTGCAGCATTGTTTGCAATCAGATCCTGTCTTCCAAATTTATTCATATCATTTTCAGAAAAAACATCTCCAGGAAATTTTAATAATTTATCAGAGTTTTTCTAATTTTTCCAGATTTTCCTTATCAATGTCAATCACTGCTACGCTCCAGCCTTCCGATAACAATCTCAAAGCAATTTCCTTCCCAGTATTTTTTGCACCACCAGAAATAACAGCAGCTTTTTCTGACGTAGAATCGCTCCTTTCACAACCTGAGAAGTTTCAAAGAACTTTTTTCACGTTATTTTGTATAATAGAAATCCATTAGCTCTAAACACTTTTGCAAGCATCTTTTGATTCGGAAATGCTTTTATCAATTAAGCGGTTATTCCATTTTTGCCTCTTATCAAGCGAGGCGATTGGAATTAGCTTCCAAAAGGCTTTACACAAAAAAGCAAAACCCTGCCACCTGGGCAGGGCCTTTTTCTTTGAGAGAAATCAAGAAATTATTTTCCTCTAACGACAACATTCACTCCGTATGTTGCTGGAACATTCACTGCTATTCTCATGTAAACCATATTACCAACTTCTTTCTTTTCAACTATTTCATAATCGACAGGGTTTTTCTTTCTTCCCCAATCGATGAAGTAAGCCTCTATTTCGTACTTATCATATTTTGGCATTAGCACTTCTATTCCGGATACCTTTATATCGTACGGGGTTCTGTTCGTAACTAACACTTCGTAGGTTCTACCGTCGTTTTTGAGCACTTCATAGCTGAAATTGAATGGAACAGCAAATCTGTAAGAAGTTTTATCTTTATCAACAGTTGCAATTAAGTAACTGAAGATACCAAGAGCTCCAGCAGGAACATGAAGCGAATAATGGTATCCAGAAGCTTCACCACCAAAGTCCACTCTCTTATCACTTATAACCTTGTCGTAAGGTTTCACATGAGTGTTGACCTGATAACCACCTGTAACTGGCGTGTACAGAGGAGCTCCTCCTCCACCAAGTATGAAGAACAATGTATTTTCCTTCTTTGTTATGTAATTGAGATGTTCATGTCCTGCCATATATGCATCAACTCCGTTTTCGACAAGAAGTTTTACAAATTCATCTCTATTTTCCTTTGTTTCAAAAGATTTGGTGTGTTCAAATTCGAAGTTTGGTGCAAGAGCTGAAAAAGCTGGAACATGACCAAAAACAATCTTAACGTCAGCAGGTTGAGCTACAACATCTTTAAACCAGTCTATCATGGCTTTTTCATGTTCTCCGTCGTTAACATTGAAAAATCCGTATGATCCCTCGGCCATGCCTTTTGGCCAGTTTGTGTTGATGAACATGAAGTGAGCCTTGCCAAAGTAGAAGTCAAAATACAGCTTCTTTCCGAAGTACTCTTTGAATATTTCCATCTTATCCTTACCTGGAGATATTTCGTGATTTCCTGGGACGAATATGAGAGGAACCGTTGGAGCGTATTTGTTCATTATTGAAAGGAATTCTTCAATGTATGCTCTGTATTCTTCTTCACTATCGCCATATCCTATAGCTATATCTCCTGTGAAAACGACAAAATCTGGGTGTATGAGTCCTATTTCAAAGGCAAATCGAGAAAGGATATCCTCTGGAAGAGGATTCATTGGAGCAACGGGCCTGCTATCACCAAAAACGATGAATGTGAATGTATCTTTGGAGTTAGCCCTTGCCCATTCTTGGATATCATCACTTTTCACGACATAAGCGAAGGAAACAACAATAATGGAGACCACTAAAGCAAAAACCAGAAGCTTTCTCATAAAAACACCCCCTTAGGAAGTTTTTGAAACAATTATCATAATTTATTATATATCTTCTTACACTTATTGAAAAAATTTTGTTAATAGACATTTCAGTTAGCTGGGTTGTGTCAAGTAAATTGTGTCTGGTAAGATTCTTTAAAAGCACTTCTGCTTTCCAAGAAATCCTCGATAGCTCTCTCAAAACCTCTGAGCCGCCTCGACATGTATCTTTCGTTCAGTTCCCTCAAGATAACATAGATGATTTTTTCCGCTCCTTTTTCCCCCTGTAGTTGTTCCATAGGTTCTGTCAAGAAATTGCTGTAAAAAGTCTTGCACCCTATCATAAACTACTTTTCTATATCAAGATTTCCTCTGTTTTTTTAATCATCGTCTATTTCCCTGCAATACAAAATACCTATACCACATCCACTAGTTCACTTTTATGAAGACAGTCAAACGCGTTCTGTTTTGTACCTGCCTATCGCTTTGCTTTTCATTTCACGCCAATTTGTATTAAAGCTTACTACACATCACACCAGCTCAAATTTTACCTCCCCGCCTCATAATGAAGTTTTAAAAAACATGTAAATACCTTTCTTATCATCGATTGTGTCTCTTCATATATACTAAAGTTTAATAAAGGAACTCGCTGATCTTTGCAATATTTTTCCATAGCTTCCTTAATCCTTAAGTGTGGCTTTTATAGCTTCCAATATGTGTGATAGAATTTTTTTGGTTGGGTTCATTTTGTAACCTCCGTTCCTGTGCGTGTTTTATCGTTTTCACTAACGGCTTTTGCCCCGTCTTGTTTTCCTTCACCAGACATATTTGATTTTACACTACCAATTATTTTGCTTAAGCTCTGGTTCCAGGATTTTTAAAGTTTAATCTGTAAATCGCTTGTGAAAAATGTATGAATAAATTCACAAAAACTTAATATGTGAAAAATAATACATACTATATGCTATAATGTTCCATGTTAAACACATGGGGAGATTTTCAATGCTTAGAAAAAATCTATTTGTTGTTTTTGGGTTGATTATAATGTTATTAGTTTCATGCAAAGGAGGCGAGAGAATGAAGGTAGAAAGTGTTTTTGGCAATAACGAATTTATACCTGAGAAGTACACATGCATGGGAAAAAATATTAATCCACCTCTTGTTATTAGCGATATCCCAGAGAAGACAAAAAGTATAGCTATAATAATGGATGATCCTGATGCTCCCATAGGCACTTTTGTTCATTGGGTTTTGTGGAACTTGAAGGTGACGGGAGATAGAGTGGAACTTAAAGAAGGTATTCCAAGGCAGGCCAGCTGCTGCGAGCAAGGTATTAATGATTTTGGAAAAGTTGGTTATGATGGACCCTGTCCGCCCAGAGGTCATGGAATTCACCATTATCATATAAAGGTTTATGCCCTTGACACGGATTTGAAATTACCACCTAAATCTACCAAAAAAGCTCTTGAAAGTGCTATGAGAGGTCATATCGTTTCTCAAGCAGAGCTGGTAGGACTCTTTGAGAGAAGATGAATTAACTGAGATGTAACTATTTAGTAACTTTTTACAACATATTGCAAAACACTGTTAATTGACTTAACAAAAGATGAACAGGATAATGCTCCTCAGTAACCCCCTATTAAAAATAAAAACAACTATAAAAGATTAGCGGGCCCTGGGCCCGCGTTTTCTTATTTTTACGATATTTTAGCGCCAGGCTCTATTTCTCCTTCTACTGTTATGAGCTTCAGCTTATCTCCATATTTTGCTGCCAGGAGCATTCCCCGGGATTCAAAGCCAAAGAGTTTCCTTGGTTTTAGGTTGACTACAACAACTATGAGCCTTCCTACAAGTTCTTCTGGTTTGTAATGCTTTGCAAGCCCTCCTACAAGCTGCCTTTTTCCAAGTTCTCCAAGGTCTATGTCCATCCTTATGAGTTTTTCAGAGCCTTCTACTCTTTCTGCATTCAGGATTTTTGCGACTCTCAAGTCCACCTTGGCAAAATCATCTATGGTTATTACGCCGGTTTCTACTTCTTTCATTTCTTTGTTCACCTCCACAACTTTCTTGAATTTGGAAAGATCAATTTTTTCAAACAAAGGCTTCCCGTGACTAATTTGAGCACCTGCTCTTAAAATCCCCCATTTCTCAAGGTGTCCAAAGGTAGGTTTTTCATCAAATCCAAGCCTTTTCAAAACTTCTTCAGAAGAGTCAGGCATAACTGGAAGAGCCATTAAAGCAACTTTTAATATACCTTCCATTGTGTTGTAAAGAACCGTGGCAAGCCTTTCTTTGTTCTCTTCTTTTGCGAGGATCCATGGGCGCGTTCTGTCAAAGTATGTATTGAGGTAAGCTATGTAGTTCCATAACACATCAAGAGCCTCCGTTAGTTTATAGTTGTCCATAAGCTTCACAAATTTTTTGACAGTTTTATTTGTTTCTTCAATTAAAGCTCTGTCTATTTCTTCATTCTCATATGGGCGGGGAACCTTGGAATCAAAATGCTTTTTGACCATAGCAAGGGTTCTGTGAAGGAGGTTGCCGTAATCGTTAGCAAGGTCAGAATTGAGCCTTCTCACAAGTTTTTCCTCCGAAAAATCACCATCTTTTCCAAAGACTATATCCCTGACAAGATAGTATCTTACAACATCGTTGCTATATTTTTTGACGAATTCCCTTGGATCTATGGCGTTTCCAAGAGATTTGGATATTTTTTGACCGTTAACGGTTAGCCATCCATGTGCAAATACTTTCTCTGGAAGAGGCAGACCCACTGACATAAGCATGGCTGGCCATATAAGAGAGTGGAATCTGTTAATCTCCTTACCGATGAGATGAAGATCTGCAGGCCAATATTTTTTAAACTTTTCGTCTCCCCTGCCGTATCCCAGCGCAGATACATAATTTATAAGAGCATCAACCCAGACATATATCACATGATCTTCATCACCGGGAAAAGGTATTCCCCATTTGAATGTTGTCCTTGTTATCGATATATCTTTTAAACCTTTTTCCAAAATTTTTAGCATTTCGTTTCTTCTGAAATCAGGCTCAACAAAATCGGGATTTTCTTCAAAGTGTCTTTTCAAAGCATCGTTGTATTTGGATAACCTGAAAAAGTAATTCTCCTCCTCAACCCATTTAACTTCTCTTCCACATACGGGACATACTTTTTTTCCATCTTTTTCAACAACTTCTTCGTCGTCGTAGTAAGTTTCACAGTGTACACAGTACCATGCTGAATAAGTTCCTTTATATACATCACCGTTCTCCTTCATCTTTTGAACGAAAAATTTAACTGTTTCTTCGTGTTCAGGGTCTGTTGTTCTTATAAAATAATCATTGGTTATCTTTAAATCCTTCCAAAGGTCCTTGAATTTTTGCGCAAGCTCATCGCAAAACTCTTTTGGTTTTTTTCCTTTAGCCTGAGCTGCCTGAAGTATTTTAAGGCCATGTTCATCGGTTCCAGTGAGGAAGAAAACATCATATCCCATAAACCTTTTATACCGTGCGATTATGTCAGCGATTATCGTGGTGTAAGCACTTCCAATATGAGGTTCCGCATTAACATAATATATAGGTGTGGTTATGTAAAATTTTCTCACTTCATCACCTCCAGGTTTATTATTTCCTCTCCGTCGTAGTTTATTGAGAAGTCGTCTTTAAACAAGGCCACAACTTCGCCAAGCGTTATATAAGAGAATCCTTGAATCATAGCATATGGAGGAAATTCCATAGAAAGTACACATTTTTCCACATCGCCCTTGAAGAGATAGAAGTAAACTTCTTTCTCAAGGCCAAATCTTTCAAATATTCTGTATGCTACATTCAAAAAAGAATTTTCTCTATTGAAAGAGAATTCTTCTGATTTTCTTCTAAGTATTGCTTTTATCTTTATTTCTTCAGGTAAATTTTCTGTA
>JAGHBG010000238.1 GCA_021161105.1 Thermotogaceae bacterium
ATTTTATGAAGGTCCCTTCTGAATTTTCTTATAAGTTCGATGTACCTTTTTTCATCCATGTTGTTTTCACCTCCTGAGACAGTACTTTTTCTTATTTTAATTCTAATTTATGTATTGTCCAATATTTGTGTTTTTCTCAAATTTTATGTTTTTAAAACTTTGATATAATTACGGGTGTAATTTTCTGGGGAGGGGAGAGTATGAAAATAAGGAAGAAGACCATTATCATATTTCTTATTATGGTTCTTTCCACTGCGATTAAAGATGCAAGAGCGTTTAAGGAAGCGCTCACAGCATTATCTATTGTTAATGAAGAAAACCTTATAGAGCAGGATTTTACCTTGTAGAGGATTATACATTTACATATATCCTGTTTTCTATTTGGCATCCAAGTCTTTTTGTTGGGCTTATGAACTTAGGTTCAGACATGGTGGTTCCAACATTCATATGGAATTTAGAATTTTAAATTTGCCACTTTTAATTGACCTGTAAAAGAAGTAAAATACCATAAGATTGGATAGAAGAAGCGATATAAAAAACGGAGGGATAAGAGTGCTTGAGGAAATTAGAAAGCAGAGGATAAAGGAGATAGAGGAGCTAAGAGCCAGAGGGGTTGAGCCTTTTTCCTACCATTACAATAAAACTCATAGCACAAAAGATATTAAGGATTTGTATGATGGAAGATTAAAGGCAGGAGAAATTCTTGAAGAAAAAAAGGTTTCAACAGCCGGAAGGGTTATGTCTTTAAGGGACCACGGAAAGAGCGCTTTCTTTCACATAAAGGATTCAGAAGGGAGATTACAGGTTTACATAAGGAAGAATTCTGTTGGTGCGGAGAAGTATGAGCTTTTTAAAAAGTATGTAAATGTGGGAGATATAGTTGGAGTAACGGGTTTTCCATTCAAAAGCAAAACGGGAGAGCTGACTATATTTGTTGAGGATTTTGAAATACTCTCAAAGGCAATTAGGCCTCTCCCGGAAAAATGGCATGGATTGAAGGACAAAGAGGTTATATATCGTCAGAGGTATCTGGACATGATTGCCAATGATGAGTCGCTGGAGAGGTTCAGGATAAGGTACAAAGTTATAAAACTTTTCAGGGACTTTTTAAATAAAAGAGGATTTGTTGAGGTGGAAACCCCCACCCTTGTGTATGTAACTGGAGGAGCTGAGGCAAAGCCCTTTATAACTCACCTGAATGTTTTTGACATAGATATGTATCTCAGGATTGCTACAGAGCTTTATTTGAAAAGATACATCGTGGGAGGATTTGAGAAGATTTATGAAATAGGTAAAGTTTTCAGGAATGAAGGGATATCTTACAAGCATAGTCCGGAATTTACTTCTATGGAGCTTTACTGGGCTTATGCTGACTACAACGATATAATGGAGCTTGTGGAAGACCTTTTCTCTTATGTAGTTGAGAAGATAACTGGAAGCACAAAAATTGTGTATCAGGGAGTTGAATTGGATTTTTCAAAGCCATTCAGGAGAATAAAAATGAGAGATTTTATAAAGGAGAATCTTAATATTGACATTCTTGAGGATTCAGATGAAAAGCTTCTGGAAGTTTTGAAAGAGCATGATGTTGAAGTTCCTATAAAAAGTAGGGGGCATCTGATAAATAAGCTGTGGGATCTTGTGGAGGATAAGGTTGTTCAGCCAACGTTTCTTTTAGAGCATCCAGTTGAAATTTCTCCACTTGCAAAGAGGCATAGGGAGGATCCAAGGGTTACAGAGAGATTTGAACTGATAATTTACGGAAGAGAAATTGCCAATGCATTTTCTGAGCTCAATGACCCTATAGATCAATATCAAAGGTTCATGGAGCAAGTGAAATTGAGAGAGGCTGGAGATGAAGAAGCTCATATGATGGATAAAGATTTCATACGAGCTCTTGAATATGGTCTTCCGCCAACAGGAGGTCTGGGTATAGGAATAGATAGGCTTGTAATGTTTCTAACAGATTCCCCAACAATCAGGGATGTAATAGCATTCCCACTTGTAAATCCGAAATCACTGGATGAGGAAATAGAGTATGAAGAGGAGGTTGAGGAAAAGTGAGTTATCGAAAATGGATGAAAAAGTGGCAGGTTGTAATTTTTTGGGCTATAGCAATCGCATTTTTGGCTGGAGTTATCTGGTGGTCTGTAGGTCTTTATGTTTCGTCAAGAAGAGAAGATCAAAGTAGCACAATCGATGCTACAGTTGCTTATTTAACGAAGGATGGAACAGCTGTAAATACCCCAACTTATTGGATATTCCCGTCTGAGCTTCAGGATAGATTCACTCAATATGAAAATATGGTCAGGATGTATTACGGGCAGGATCTTGATCCAATATTCGATGAGCCACTTTACAAAGCTCACATCTTAAAGCAGCTTATGGTAGAGAAAGTTCTTCTTTATTACGCTGATCAAAGTGGCATAAAAGTTTTGAAGAAGGAAGTTGACGAGAAACTTAATGAATATAGAAAGCAGATAGAAGGTAATGAGAATTATTTGAATTATGTGAAGAGGAATTTCGGAAGTGTTGACAGATATTTAACAATGATAAGAAAAGATGTCGAGACATCCATGATAATCAACAAAGTTAGAAGCGTGGTAAGTGAGGTTGCGGAAGATGAGCTGAGAAATTATTACAATTCCCATAAGGATGAAATTAAAAACAAATACAGCACCGTTGAATCTAAAATAGCTACTTTTGGTACTGACGAGGAAGCAACTGCTAACAAATTTCTTGAATTGGCCAGAAAAGAAGGATTCACAAAAGCTGCTACTGATATGAGTATAAGCGTGTTTGACTTCACTATAAAGTCCGGAACAGTTCCAGATGACATACTTGAGGCGGTCTTTGACGCCACACCAAACAGCATTGTTGGACCATTTAAGTATGAAACGATTAACAATCTTCTGGTTATAGAGGTTTTGTCGAAGAATATTATCAGCTCTTACGGTGATTTCAAGAGCAGCGATGCTTACAATGAGATTAAAAACAACCTTACCGACGAGAAGTTTCAAAAGTGGTACGAAGATTATGTAAAAAAGGAAAATCTCTCCTTTAACATAAATGATGAGGAACTTAAGTACTGGTATTCATATATAGAAAACTACAAAGATAAAAAGGCTTTGATAGAGCTTTACAATGACCTCGATAAGAAGGTATTTATAGAGGGACAATTCAACACCGACTTATCCGACCTTCTGAAAGCTTTGTATGTGGTTCTTCTTGAAACTCAAGAGATGGATCTGCAGGACTACAAGTACTATATATCCCTTGGAGATAAGATTTCAGAAGATGAGAAAGAAAAATTTGAAGAAATCAAAAAGTTCTATGGGGAACTTAAAAAAGAAGGTATCGAAAATAAGATAAAAGAGCTTAGGGATAAGGAAAAAGAGGTTGTAAAATTCCTCTACGATGCCTATAGAACCTCTTTAGGAGTTGTGCAGAGAGCGGCAAAGCTCTTCCCTGATGATCCGCAGGTTCTTTACGATTACTATCATCTCCAGTATGAAAGTATGAAATCTATGCTTCCTTATGCACAGTATGATCAAAGGATGATGAGTTCTCTTATGCAGGTTGTTGTGGGTCTTTATGGTGTATATATGTCTGATAAAGCTTCAACTGATCTCAAGTTTGATGCTATATATGATGTGTATGAACTCTATAAAACTATGGGTGACGCTACCAGTGCGAGTTCCGTACTTTCTGAAATGAAGGAAAAGTTCCCAGACAGGCTTGAGTATGATGTGGAATTTCAGCAACTTGAGGATATGATTGAGGAGAGCACAACTGAGGAAAGTTCTCCAGCAACAGAGTGAAAATTTTGGAAAGAAATGAAAATATCATTAAGAAGTGAATATTCCAAGATGCTAAAGATGGTTTGGGGAGGGCTTCCACTCAAAGTTTAAGAGCTTGGGAAGCCCCCTCTGGTTTTTTAAAATTTCTGTGAATTGATAAATGACGCACTTTTCTATTTTTTGGAGGGATAGGGTGAGGTTGGATAAATTTTTGAAAAGGCATTCTCTGATAAAAAGGAGAGTTATAGCCCAGCAGATGATCAAAGGTGGAAGAGTGAAAGTAAATAAGAGGGCTATCAAGCCCTCCTGCGAATTGAAGGATGGCGATGAAATAGAAATATTTTTTGGAAATAGATATCTCAAAATTCGTGTTGTAGCTGGAGGATACGAGGTTCTTGAAGACGAACGTGTGAAGACAGAGCGGTTTTAAGGGAAGATATTATGTAATCAGATAGATCAACTCCTATATATATAAAGCTTCCCTTGTATTTGAAATTGGAATCAAAATAGGATTTTATTCCCATTCCTGCTGCTGCTAATGTGTCGAGTGGTAAAAACATTTTAAATGTCAAGCCCGTTGATGTTGTGTAGTAATAAAGTATGTTTCCTTGAGTCATTCCTCCCTCTATTCCACCACGCAATGAAAGAACAAGTCCTCTGAAACTTGCCATGTTAAAGATGTTCAACCTGTTTAAAAGATCGGCATTTAGATGGAACCCCAGTGATGCATTTCCATACATGGTGTATGAAATTTTATCAGTGAAGAAATTTGCTGTTATTAAACTGTTTGGTGAATATGCTCCAAGCAGGCTTGTGTCAAAAAACTCGGCAGGTAATAATTCAGCTTCAGAAGATAAAACGAAACCTTCAGGATGATAATAAATTCCGCCGATTTGCAGCAAAACAGGAAGCTTTACGAAATCAGAGTATGTGTAGTATCCAGCTAATGACATTTGTGAGCTGTCATAAGAAGCCGTTAGAGTAAAATTATTTCTGCTGATAATTTCGGGTGATGACAGACCAATATCGACTTTCTCGGGTATGGAAAGGGAAACAATTGCTTCTGCATCTATGATCGATTTCTCGTCAAATATGATGTTTGCAGATGTTTGAAAGAAATCGTTTGGTGAGAAGAATCCTGATGCGCTATATATGCCATACTCGGAAACATCTGTAGATGCGGGTATTGCAGATCCTCCGCCAATCCATATACCCCATTCATCAAATTTCCGTATGCCGAAGTTGTAGGACAAAAACACGTAACTACTGTCTGATGTGTAAGAAACTGAAAGATTTGGAGCGTCTAATTTGTATGCTTCAAGTGGGGATATTATTTCAGTTTCAGTAGAGCTTTCGGTGAATGCACTGTTCTGAATATCGATAATATCTGGCAAAAGGATCTTTACAGGATAGTTGTTGTTGAATCTATCTGGATCTGGCAGAAGCCACTTTGGGTCAACTTCTACACTGTAAATGCCATTTTTATCTATCTCAAACTTGCCTTTAACTTTCTTTAAACTCTCGCCTGATTTGCTGGATCTTATCAAAACCTCATAGGGAAAGTCTGGCCCCTCTACAACTATTTTGTTCCCTTTTGTGTAAACCCTGGCGTCTATTGGCCCCGGGTTTTTAAAAATCTCGTCCGCTATTTCAGCTGCACCTTTCTTTTGACTCTCCAGAAAATTTTTAAAATTTTCATAGGTTACTACATTGCCTTTAAATATTTCATGGTATTTTCTCAGAACCTGGTCAAAATCATCGAAATAAAGTGAAAGACTTCTCATTCCAAAATAACCTTTTGCATAATTTTTCGGGAAATCCTGGTTCACTACTTCAGATTTTCCTTGAACTGCTGTATCAAAGCCATTTCGCCAGAGGTTTCTGTAAAGGTAAAGATAATTTTCTCTCAGAGATTTGAAAGCGAACATTTCTTTGAAAGTTGAAGTAAATATGTCGGGAGAATTTATGTCATAAAGGTTTATATATCTTCCATACATTCTTTCTATCTCAGTTATTGAAGCGTATTGGGCTAAAGATTCTGAAAGGAAGTTGTTGTAAATAAAATCAACGGTTGCTCCTATGCCAAACCACAGATGTGCGGTTTCATGGAGAATTAAAAATTCGTACAGAGGATTCAGAAATCCGGGTATCCAGAGATCAGCTGTAGTAAAGGCGCCATCTCCAAGAACTATAAATCCGTTTGTTGTCATTCCAAAAGCACCGGATACAGGAGACTCAATTACATTTACTACTTTGTAATCAAGATAACCGAATCTCTTTGAGAGTCGTTCAAGAGCATCAAGTTCTATTGCGGCTAAAGCTTGCGCTCTTTCCTTTCTTCCTTTCTTGTAGTAAACGTTGACTGTGTAGTGCTTACCTTCAAGTGTGAATCTGTTATAGCCCTTGAATATTCCTACAGGACATCCTATTCCTTCTCCTTGATGAGTAGCGAACAGATAGCCTTGTGGGAGATTCATTTTTATGCTACAGGTGTGGGGCGTATACACAAATCCCTGCTGCTTTCCTTCTTTTTCATTGTAAATCTCAATAGGATACCATCCGAATCTCCATATACATGCACCGCCCCAACATGTTTCATCGGCTGTTGCTGCTCGGGGAAAGCGCAAAGTAAAAATTATTTCAATTTCTTTGTAAAGTTCCGGATTTTCCACTTTCAAAAGGGCGTGGTTTTTACTGTATTTTTGGAAAAGATCTGCGGGATTTCTTAATATCTCGTATTTTGCATCTTTTCCGCGAATTTTTACATTTTTTATCTTTATCCATCCTTTGCTGTCTTCAAAAGCTGAAATATCCCATATGTACGGATTTTTCTCTTCATGAAGGTTTGGATACAAATTAAAGTAGACATAGCTTGCAGGAGAGTCCAGTAAAACGTTTAAAGTTGCGTCTATGGTTAAGGTAGTTGAGTCAAATGAAGCATCTATTTTATAGGTTGAGCCAAGAATAGGTGAGGCAACCAGTAAAAAAATTACAAGTGTTATGAGCTTTTTCATAAATAATGCCTCCTTTTTTATGTGTTAGTGAAAATTATACACTTGAATAGTATAAAAACAAAAACCCCGCCAGAAGGCGGGGAGAGGTAAAAATTCAATCAATTATTTTTTTATGGAGTAGAAAGCTTCGAGCCCTGGGAAGACAGCTACATCTCCAAGTTCTTCCTCAATTCTTAAAAGTCTGTTGTATTTTGCTATTCTCTCGCTCCTTGAAAGTGAACCTGTTTTGATCATTCCAGAGTTTGTTGCAACCGCAAGATCTGCTATAAAGGTGTCTTCGGTTTCTCCAGATCTATGGGAGATTACATAGGTCATTGATGCCCTTTTTGCAACTTCTATAGTTTCTAAGGTTTCTGTAACAGAACCAATCTGGTTAAGCTTTATAAGAATAGAATTGCTTGCTTTCATCTCTATTCCTTTCTTCAGCCTCTTTATGTTTGTAACGTAGATATCGTCTCCAACTATCTGAACTTTATCTCCAACTTTTTCAGTGAATTTTACGAAAGTCTCCCAATCTTCCTCATCGAATGGATCTTCTATGGAGATTATCGGATACTTTTCCACAAGATCTACATAGTATTCTATAAGTTCATCTGCGATCATTTCTTTTCCATCTACTAAGTATTTTCCATCTCTGTAGAAAGAAGATGCTGCGCTATCAAGAGCTATAAATACATCTTCTCCTGGTTTGTAACCAGCGTTTTCAATTGCTTTAATAAGAACCTGTACTGCTTCTTCATTACTTTTAAGGTTTGGAGCAAAACCTCCTTCATCTCCAACAGCTGTTACATGACCTTCTTCATGAAGGAGCTTTTTCAGCGTGTGGAAAACCTCTGCACCGTATCTTAAAGCTTCTTTGAATGTTGGAGCTCCTGCCGGGACAATCATGAACTCCTGAATATCGAGGTTATTATCGGCGTGCTTTCCTCCATTTATAACGTTCATAAATGGGACAGGCAATGTTCTTGCCATAACTCCTCCAAGGTATTTGTACAGGGGCTCATCTGCATAATTTGCTGCTGCCCTTGCTACTGCCATTGATACAGCAAGAATAGCATTTGCACCAAGTTTGGATTTGTTTTCTGTTCCATCGAGTTCAAGGAGTATTTTGTCGATTAAAGCCTGATCAAACACGTTGATTCCGATAAGCTTTGGAGCAATCACCTCGTTTATGTTATTAACGGCTTTTAAAACTCCCTTTCCCCCGTATCTGCTTTTATCTCCATCTCTAAGCTCTAAAGCTTCGAACTTTCCTGTTGATGCACCACTTGGAACGATAGCCCGTCCCAGCGTTCCATCGTCTAAAATGACTTCCGCTTCAACGGTTGGATTTCCTCTTGAATCCAGGACTTCTCTTGCAACAATATTCACAATTTCTGCGTACATCGTATCGCTCACCTCCTGTAGAATTGAATATTGTTAATCCATAAAGTATGATACAACATATAAAGGCATTAGTCGATATGGAAAGTAAAATTTTTAATAATATTTGATGGGCATTATATTGTCTTCAGGTAACTAATGTATATCCGCATATTTTTAAATATCTGGTTGACTTTTTAACTTGATGGTAAAATAATTTCTGGTGAGGTGATAGAGTTGAAGGTTCTTACAGTTACTTTTAACCCGGCGCTTGACAGAGAAATAATACTGGATAATTTTCAGGTCAATAAACTGCACAGGATCCCATCTTTGAACCATATGGAGCTTTCTCCGGGAGGAAAAGGAATCAATGTTTCATTGGCTCTGGCAAATTTTGGTGTACCATCTGTTACTATGGGTTTTCTTGGTGGGTACATAGGCAG
>JAGHBG010000180.1 GCA_021161105.1 Thermotogaceae bacterium
AAAGCAAGGTAGAGACCTTGCTTTTCGTGTTTTGAAAGGGTGTGTTATTGACTTTCAGTGGCATGAGTTGAAGGATGAAATGAAGGACACTGATCAGGTGGGTGAAAAAGCGGGTGTGTTACAGAGACACCGTTTCTTTTTCTCTTCTTCTCCTTCTGGAGGAGATTTTCTTTTCCTTTTGCTACTGTTTCAGGAGTTCTTCTTTGAGGGCAACAGCTTTGATATCTTCAAGGGCTTTTTTGACTCTTTCTTCGTGGAGTTCTTTTATCACTTCAGGTGGTACGTACATCATCATAGTCTCACTTCCTTTTCTGGTTTTTTTCTCCAATTTCGTTCTCCACAGTTTTTATAACAAATTGAGAACTGTTCTCAAAAAGTCTCTTACATTAATATTTATGGGATATTACAACCGCTAATTAGGTTTATCAAAGAGTAAGGGGCTCCTGAAGGGCTTCTGCCTGTTGATTCTCGCAGCTTCGGATTATTCAACTGTGCGTGAAAATATAAGGAATTGTATGAAAAGGAAACTGCTCCAGATCCATTGCCGTGGTAATCCTGAAAATATGTTGTTAGCAAGCAGGGGATTACTACACACGTGGCACCACGGAAGAAAGAATGAAGAAGAGGAATTTACATCACATTGTTCTTTTTCTGGCATAATGCTGTAACACTTTAGTCGGTTAAGTAGAATTGACGGTTATGGACAATAAAATACAATATTTGAGGACTAATAAAATTGCAATCCTCAAGTAATAATTCTCGCGATAGAGAAGGCAGAAAACATCTTTATCGTACAAGGAGGCAATGAAGAGATGAAAACTCTAAGATCTAAGATGATACTTTTGATTTTAGTTCCTGCCGTAGCAATCGGAGTCATAACTGCTTTTGTTCTGTACTTTAACATTAGAAATGAAATGGCTACTACAGCCGGGGAAATGTTTCTAAAAGCAGTAGACGGGCACGCAGAATATTTCGGAGAATGGATTTCACGAGATTGTCAAGGAAGCAAAGACTTTTGCTAAGCAAAAAAGAAGTCATCGAGGCGCTGAAAACCCGTGAGTGGAAAGACCTGATGGAAAGCTTAAAGCGAGAGCTTGTAGAAAGGCCAGGGTATGAAATGGCCTTCATAGCATTTCCAGACGGTTCTATTGCTACAACATCTGGTTCTACATCGGATGTTTCTGACAGAGACTATTTCCAGAAAGTTATGAAACAGGGAGTAGAATATGCCGTAAGTGGCGGCTTGATTTCGAAAGTGACGGGCAAAGAAATCTTCGCTGTTGCAGTACCTGTAGAAGATGAAAAAAGATGAAACAGGAAAAACTATAGGTTTATTCGCTTTAACAGTAACCTTCGATAAGTTAGAAGAGGTACTGGAAGACCTTCGTGTGGGTAAATCGAGTTTCGGCTGGGTGGTCGATTCATCTGGTATGGTTATAGCATCACCTAAAAAGAAACTGGGGGGTGATCATTTATGACAAAAGATCATGATCTTGGGGTACCTGATGAGGAAGATCTCAGACGTAGAAAGGAAACGCTGGAAAACTCAGAATTGTCAGAGCAACGCAAACAGGTTTTATGGTTGGAAAGATACTCCATGATGAAAATGGAAAACCCTATGACTTTCAAATACTGACAAATACTGAGAGTGAATCCTGCATTTGAGCAACTCATGGGATTAAAAGCGAGCTTGATTGTCGGAAAAACTGGGCGTAGAGTGTTCCCGCGCATTGAACAGCGCTAGATTGACCTGTTTGGAGAAGTTACAATAACTGGTGAAGCTGAGCTATTGAGCGAATACTTCGGGCGTCTCGACAAATATTTCAAAATAGAGATTTTCTCCATTGACGAAGAGACATTCGTGGTATCCTTCACCGATATCACAGATATCAAAGAGCAAAAAGACATCCTGCTCAAACTTTTTCAGCTTGAGCGAGCGTTGAATAAAGTCAGGACCGTTCTAATTGAAGCAAGTGATGAGAAAGATCTTTACCAGCAGATTTGTAACGCTCTGGTGCAAACTGATTTTATAAAAATCGCAGTGATTGCTCTCAAGCAAAACGGGTCTTCAAAAATTATCGTTGCACCAGAAGAATACGAAAGTTACATAGCTTCGCATGCAGAATTGTTCTTAGGGCCACTCAATGGAGGAGATTTTCCACTCACACTTAAGTCCGGGAAACCGCTTGTTTTAGACAACATACGGGTGCAAAACTTGAACATTCAGTCCACACTGATTCTGCCACTGATACACGAAGGCCGCTTCTGGAAGGCCTGTCTGCTGACATAGCAGTTGGAATTACAACGATATGGCTGAGAGAAAGTCTTATGAGAAGCAACAAAACCTTGTAGACATTTTGAATGTCGCATCAAGAATGCTGGAGAGTAAGGATCCATACACGACATCTCACCAGCAAAGAGTAGTCAAACTGTCTACTGCCATTGCAGAAAAGCTTGGTCTTCCTGGGAAAAGAGAAATGCTGAAACTTGCGGCACTTGTTCACGATGTCGGAAAGATAGCTATTCCCATGGAGGTGCTGGTCAAACCTGCCAGGCTTTCTCCAAAAGAATACAGTTTAGTCCAGGATCGTCCGATATATGGTTACAATTACTTCAAAGAGCTCATTTATCCGTGGGAGATAATAGCTTTAGTTGCCTTGCAGCATCATGAAAGGCTTGATGGTTCAGGTTACCCACAGGGACTGAAGAGAGAAGAGATACTTCCTGAAGCGCAAATAGTTGCTGTAGCGGATGTGGTGGAAGCGATGTCCTCTCACAGGCCGTACAGACCTGCACTCGGTATTGACAAAGCACTGGAGGAGATCTCCAAAAACAAAGGAAGGCTCTATGACCCAGACGTGGTAGACGCCTGTGTAGAGTTGTTCAGGAAAGATGGGTTTACGTTTGAGGGATAGCATATAACTGACTTTTCATCCTGTGATTGTTCATTATACTGCCCACACTTTTTTAGATGTCCAAAAAAAATCTATCTCTGCATATCACCCTTGCTACGAAACAAAAAGAGTCTTCAAGCTTCGTATGAATGTTACAACCCAAAATACCATCAAAAGCCACAGAAGGCAGAAGCCTACCTCATATATTGTCATCAATCCTAAGCCGTTTCCTATTGCATAAGAAGAAGAGATGAACGCACCAAGAGGAAACGTAAAAGCCCACCAAGAGAGTGCATAGGAAAATTTTCTTTTAACTATGTAGTAGACTGTCATAGCAATTGCAACGGCAAGCCACCATATCCCTAGTCCCCATAAGAACGACGCAAAGACTGTAAAGATTTTGACAAGGCTTGGAGATACTACCTTCGCTATATTGACCAGCGATGTGGAACCCGCGCCGACTGGCCCAAGGTTTATCCACAAAGTTGGAATTAAGTCACCTGGCAAAGGATCATGAAGAATAAGTCTGTACATTGCTACCGCATGAAGTGCAAGATAAAGAAAAAATCCTGCTCCCCAGCTTAAAAGATTGAAAGATAGCAACACATCCCTGGAAACTCCCGTGTACGAAGCTGCTATTGTAGCCCCAGCTATTGGTATAACTATCAAACCAACAGGCGGTATGAACCATGCGGGATTTATATGATGAAGTTTAACGTCACTTCCTTTGAAAGCATTGAACAGCGTAAACACGCTGAAAAACACCGTTATCAACACACCAACGAACCAGAAAGGCTTTGCTGCAGCTATATCCCCATAAATTGCTATGAACCCAGCAGCTATGACGAGCATTCCAATGCCAAGTGTAGGATAAAAATTGGAATTTATAGGATGGTATAAATCAGCCACAGCGTTTTTGGGGTAAAGGATCCATCTTAGTATCCAAGGAACAAGCAGGAAGAAAAAGAAAACGACGTTGAACCAAAAAAGGGCCTTTGAAAAATAGTCAAGAAATGGCAATTCCTTGGAGTAAAGATGACTTACTATTGATAAAATTCCCGTTCCCATGGTGCAGGCAAACCATGATGGTGGAAAATTCTCAATTGTTTTCTTTGTCATCAGAATCACTCCTTCGATTCTTCTATGATTTGTCTTGAAAGTTTTATTATTTCTAAAATCCTTTTGTTTTTCAGGGAATAGTATTTACTCCTTCCTACCTTCCTTTCTTGCAATACATCAGCATTTTTCAACGCCTTTAAGTGTCTGGATAACGTCGTAAAATCAATTGGAAACACTTTAACAAGTTCACACTGGCATACTTCCCTGTCACTTATAATCTCAATTATTTTTACCCGCCACTCACAAGAAAGAACCTTCAAAAATTCTGCAATATCTTTTTCATCTACAGACCTCTTCTGCACAATCCCACCCTTGCGTAATTGTACAATTATGCAACTTTAATGTCAAGGGATCTCAGAAAGTGGAATATCAAATAAGGTTCTGTTATGAAAGGGTACAAAAACAAGGACGCCTTTGATGTATATTTGAAGAGCAGTTGAAGAAGTTTATCGAGAAGGGACTTCAAAGGGCTGGAACAAGAATAACAAGATGGTGAGAAAGAACATCAATTTTTTATTGAGAAGTCACCAAGTTAGGGAGAGATGGTTCTCATCACACGGTTCCAGGAACTTCAAGTTCCCTCTCGCACTAAAGAGTTCAACAGTAGGTAACGAACTGAGTGACGTTTGAAATTGGATATTTTACGGCAACCCGAAAGCAGCATATTCCCGCCTGTAGATTGTGATAAGAGAATTTAAGCAAGCTTCCACATTAAACATTAGTGTACATGAAAAGTTTACTTGACACAACCAAGCAGTCCGATGATATTTTAAAGGTTAGGGAAGAGCATTTATCCTTATAAAGGAGTGATACAATGATTCTCATCGGAATTATCGTGTTTTTTATAACTGCTATTTTGTCCATGTTAGGAAAAGGCGGGGGGGAATTTTTTGTTCCGATATTTCTGGCGTGTGGTATTCCATATC
>JAGHBG010000031.1 GCA_021161105.1 Thermotogaceae bacterium
CCAGAGTATATTCCAACACATGTATCTTGTTTTTCCAAAGATGATATTGAGATGATAGTTACAGGTTTTGAGCCTTATAATTTCAAGCCCGGCAATCTTTCCCATAAATTTCAGGAGATTTTTTTCAACTTCGTAAGAGATGTGATTTATTCCAACCTCATTATTAAGATGATATTCATGGGAAATGGAGTATTCTTCAGAAGGAGAACCTTGAACAAAGTCCTGCCAATTGATCCAACAACATTGGTGGATGATTTCAGTATAGCGACAGAGCTTTTTAAATTGGGAGTAAAGGAATACTTTTCTATATATCCCTGGGTAGAGATTCAATATGCGAATGGTTTAAAAGAATTATGGAAACAACATTTCAGATGGTACTATGGTGGTTTTGATGAAATGCTGAAGAGAGCTAAAAGTGGTGTGTGGACGTTTAAAGCAATTTATACCTTCGCATTTGTGTTTTTCTTCAGTCCAATTATACTTTCCTCTTTGTCATTGATGTTTGGAACATATTTATTTTTAGTAATACTTGGTGCGCTTGTTATATATGTATACTCTACATTTACATTTTCCACATTGCTTGATACCGAAAGGAAAGTTAGAGTCTTAAGTGCGTTCATCCTGCCACCTTTTATAATGCTGTTCGAGCTTTCCGTGCTAATTCCTGCGATAGTCCTTCCGCTGATCGGTTTCAAAAGAAAAATTGAATGGTATAAAGTAGAAAGGGATGAAGCTTAGGAGCTTCAGTTTTTCAAATAAGAATTATGAGGTGAAAGATAATGCCAGAGTTCTCAGTAATAGTTCCTGTTTTAAATGAAGAAGATGTGATAGAAAGAGCTTTGAAATCAGTTGTTAATCAAACAATAAAAGATTTTGAAATAATAGTAGTGGATAATGGAAGCACAGATTCAAGTCCTGAAATAGCTAAACTGTATGCGGATAAATTACTATACGAAAAGAGAAGGGGATCCATAAATGCTATAAAAAGAGGAATAAAGGAAGCCACGGGGGAAATTATTCTCTGTGCTGATGCAGATAGCATATATCCCCCAGATTATCTGGAAAAGATTAAAAAGGGGTTCTCAAATCCCGAAGTTGTAGCAGTGTATGGGCCTTTCTTTTTCATTGAAAAGTCTAAAATATTCAATTTTATTTCAGTAGCGTTTTATGCATTGATGAATGCCCTGTCAATAATATCAGCGGGTGTTCCTTTGGCCGGTGCAGCCAATTTTGCAATTAGAAGAAAGATTTATCATAAATCCGGTGGATATGACTTTGGAAATCTTGCTTCGCAAGATTTTAGATTGGCAAGAAAGTTGAGGAAGTATGGAAAGGTTAAGTTTACTCCTTCTCTTGTTGTCTGGACTTCCTATAGAAGGTTTCAAAGAAAAGGATTAGGGAAAGCTTTGCGTGAATCATTCAGTTATTGGGTCGATGTTGCGTTAAATAAAAATAAAATAACATATGAAAGTTACTTTGATGAAAATTACTATAAAAGTAAAAAAGCAGATGATTAGGAAGCGAATTATCAGGATTGGACTGATGTACATACCATAGGCTTATTAAGAAATGTTTGGAAGAAGTTTCAAGAAAGCTTTATTATGGATGTGCTCTATTTTATCATAGTTAAGTGCTGTTTTTATTTTTTCGTTGTATACATGAGTCAAGAATGATGCTTCACATTTTACTTTCATCCTTTAGATACCTTATACCATTCCTTTTCTTTTTTAAACAACACCCTGATTATTGAAACTGCGATAAGTACTGGCAGGAACAATAAAAGAAATATGGTTGATGCAACGATTTTTTCGGTTGAGAGGGGTGTTTTATAATACTTTGACAAGTAAACTGATAGAAGAATAGCGAAAGTTAACAGAAAACCATAAATAAACGCATGCCAGCTTCCAAGCGCAATTCCAAAAACCGCAATTCCACCAAGGAGTCCTGTTTCAAGGCCGAAACCGACCACGATGTCGTGTGCCTCACCTGAAATGGCTTCATATATTCCAAAGCCATACCATCGAAATCTTTGATAAATTAGATCTTTAAAGTTTTCCGTAGCATACTCTTTTAACGATGGGCCGTCGGGATGAAACCATCTAAATTTTCCCGTTGAAGCAACACTGTTCATCAAAGCGCCGTCATCAATACCTTTGTAGTTTAGAGTTCTTATGTAATTGAAAACCTCTTTTCTTATAAACATGCCTCTTCCCGTGAATGACGACCAAAAATTTATGGTTCTTATGAAGCTCATCAGAATCAACTCTGTTGTGTGTATTGCTGTTGAGATATTAATATTAGCGTTGTAGGCGCTAATGGGGGTTTCTAACATGTCTGTATCCTTCATCCTTGATACATAGTAACTTACATAATTTTTCGGTATTTCGTTGTCTGCATCGATTATTAGATATATATCAGCAGCGAAATTTTTGGTTGCATATAAAAGATTTTTAATTTTACCCTTGTTGCTCTCGTTCCTGACAACAAAAATTTTATCGGGATACTTTTCTTTATACCTCAAGGCTATATCGCAGGTGTTATCCTTGGAATTGTCGTCTATTACAACTATGTAATAATTCTCATAATCTTGATTGATAGCACTTTCTAAGGACTTGTGGATAGTTTTTTCTTCGTTATATGCAGGGATTATTATGCAAACTCTTTCGTTGGAAGGATTAAAAACTTTTAAATTTTTTCTTTTAAATATTAGCACTAAGAAAGCCAAAGCGGTGGCTATTGATGCTATTGAAAAATACATATTTATACCTACGATATATGAAATGAATAGTCCTATTACAAGTCCTATTAAGTAGTAAATCAAGTTATTTCCCTCCCTGGCCGTCTGTTGATTTTGAAGATGCAAGAAGTACCGTCCCTAAAACTATCTGCATATAATAAGCAACGAATCTCCAGCTTGTAATGGATTTTAAAGCGATATCACTGTTTTTTGTGAGCATTGACAGTACGTATTGATAAGTAGCTTCTATTCCTCCCGAGGCACCAGGAGTTGGTACAAAATAAGCCAAAGCGTTAACTGCATTTATCATCCCGAAAAGTATCCAGTAATTAATATTAACATGGAAGGCTACCTTTAGTATGTAAAACAACGATAAGAGCTGTAGAGCTATAGTGCAAAACCACCCAAAACTGTCAATGAACATTATATAAAGATTTTTCTTCCACATGTATTCAATGCTTTCTCTAAAATCTCTGCTCCAGTTTTCATAGTTATGTAACCATTTTTTCTTCTTAAATATTTTATATATGATTTTTATCAGCGGTGATAGAATTTCTGGTTTTGCCATGGAGATAATCAAAAAGGTGGAGGATGTCAGGCTTATTGATATTCCTACTATAACTATATGCCCTTCTTTTAGAAGCCATCCCAGAGTTGTATTAAGCATGATTATAGCTATCACCATGTTACCTATTGAGTTTTGAAGAATCCTTGCTGCCATAACACCAGTTGCATAACTTGAATCGACTCCTATAGTTGATAAATGGTAAATCTGAAAAGCCTGTCCCCCCATAGCAAAAGGCGTGAGAAAAGTAAAAAAATACCCAATTATGTTGTTATATAAAATTTGCCAGAAATTTACCCTGTACCCCCTATGAAGAAGAAGATACATCATTCTCAATGCTTCAACTATATAAGAAGATACGAAGATCAGAAAAGATAGGACATATACTTTTATGGGGACAGAAAAAAGCAGAGGCAGAATATTAACTTCTCCTCTGTTAAAAAAATTCATTAATGATATGACAGTAAACCCCGCAGCAATCGCTATTATTATTGAAAAGATCATCTTTTTATTTCCCATAGCGAAAAGATTATAGCATATAGTAAAATTCTTAAGAAAGGGAGGAAAAAGATATGGGAATATCAGAAGCTTTAGAAGAGGTATTTAAAGTATACGAGAGTGCGAAACCAGCGATAAAAAAACGCCTTTCAGAATTTAAAAAACTTTACAGGACGGCTTCTGAAGATGATTTATTCGCAGAAATGGCTTTTTGCCTTTTGACTCCACAATCCCGCGCCAGGGTCTGCTGGAGAGCTGTGGAAAAAATGAGAGATTCTGGAGTTCTTTACAGCGGTTCTGCAGAAGATATAGAGCCGTACCTTAGAGGCGTCAGATTTTACAGAACTAAAGCAAAAAGAATAGTCAAAGCTCGTAAGAAATTCTATGGAAAGATAAGGAAAACAATTGAGAGTTTTAAAGACATAAAAAAGCTTCGAGACTTTCTTGTGGAAAGTGTAGAAGGCTATGGATACAAAGAAGCATCGCATTTTTTAAGGAATATAGGATTCGGCAGCAAGCTTGCGATTCTTGACAGGCACATTCTCAAGAACCTGCAAAAATTGGGGGTTATAGACAATATTCCAAAAAGTATGACGAAGAAAAGGTATCTTGAGATAGAGAAAAAAATGGAAGATTTTTGCCAGAAGGAAGGAATTCCCATGGATCACCTGGATCTTGTTCTCTGGTATAAAGAAACAGGAGAGGTATTCAAATGATAAGGATAACAGGCGGGGTTTTTAAGGGAAGATTGATTCATGAAGTTCCTGATAAAAGAACGCGTCCTACGACTTCTGTAGTCAGGCAGGCGGTTTTCAACATGATCGATGTGGAAGGGAAAAGTTTTTTGGACCTTTTTTGCGGAAGCTGTGCTGTTTTGATAGAGGCTATAAGCAAGGGGGCTTGCTGTGGGTTTGGAGTGGATATATCATCAAGAGCCATATCTACTTGCAGGAAAAACATAAAGCTTTTAGGTATAGGCGATAAGGTGACCCTGTACAAAGCAAATGTGCTGTCTTTTGTACGTTCAGGTGGCAGGGGGTTTGATGTGATTTACATCGATCCACCTTACGGGCTGGGAATTGCTCAGAAACTGTTGAATGTCATGAAAAAGGAAATCATCAATTTAGATGGTGTGGTTGTAATTGAGGAGAAAAAAGATGAAAAGATTAACCTTCCTCCATTTTTAAAAGAAGACAAGGTGAAAGTTTACGGAGACAGTTTTATCATGATTGCGAGGAGAATGTGAGAGAGGTCATCCTTATAATAACTGCCGGTGTTGTTTCAGGAATTGTATCTCCTTTTATTGAGGGCTCGATTGTAAGCCTTATACATTTTATGAACGACCTTTTGGGAGATTACATAGTCTTTGCTCCAATGCTTGGTTTCTGGATAGCAGGTTTTTTAGCAAGAAAATCTCCAATGATCTTGGGAACGGGAGTTGACGCCTATGCCGATTACAATAAGAAAATCACTCCAGTCGATACGATATTGAAGTACCTATCAACCTTCGTCACGCTCGGATTTGGAGGAAGTGGTGGACTTGTATCACCAACTCTTTTCATCGGAAGAGGGATTGCCGAAAGCGTTTACAGAAAAGCTGAAAGGATACTTTCTATAGCCTTCGCCGCTGGGATGCTTACCTATTATCTTGGAACTCCACTCACCGCAGCACTTCTTTCCGTTGAATATCTCAAGGAAGATGAAGTATCTTATGAAGATCTTATGCCAGCTATAATGGCGTCAACGATAAGCCATTTCCATTACAATGTCTTGGGATACGATCCCATATTTTTAAAAGCAGTGCACATTTCTGAAATACCTCCTGTGGGATTTAAATACATCCTCTTATCATTTGTTTTTGCTGTAATTTTTGGAGGACTTGGAATGGCAATTTACTTTTTAAGGTGGGTATATAGAAAATACACAGAGAAATTGAATGTGTACAGGAGAACGGTCGTCTCGGGACTTCTGGTATCTCTTGTAGGTATAATTTTTGGGAAAAATATACTGGGTTTAAAAGTGATACTTGGTCAGAATCCGGAAAGATTTGTGGCTGGAAAGGTACTTGCGACGGTTTTTACCATAGAAAGCGTGGGAAGTAGTGGATACTTCACACCACTTACAACCATTGGCATAAACCTTGGCTACATTTTTGAAAGATTTGGTCTTCCTTATCAGATAGGTTCCGTTCTTGGAATTTCAGCTATGCTTTCTGCGATGCTCAACATACCTCTTGCAGCGGTGATATTCCCGGTGGAACTTTATGGTTATAAAGCTCTGATTCCAGCTGCTATAGGTTCTTCTGTCTCCTATATGCTTTATAAGAAGTACAGAGTTGAATGATCAGATGTTGTTTGCGATTTCGGCTAAAAGCTCCTGGACGAACATTACCCTTGGTTCAAAAGTATCAAGGTAGGCTTCTTCATTTCTTGAGTGAATGTGCCTTCCCACGATTCCGAGGCCATCTATTGCAGGAACACCTTTTTCTGCATAAAATGCTGCATCGCCTCCGCCTCCTACAAACAGCACTGGGTAATTCACATTCAGCCGCTCCATAACATTTTTGGCTACTTTTTCCGCAAATGGTGAAACCACCATAGGAGGCCTTTTTATCTCTATGGAATATGAGATTTCTGTACCTTCAACACGGGGAGTTAAGAAGATCCCTTCAAGGTCTATTCGGAATTTTTTAATGTCTTCCAGCGTTACATACCTTATATCGAAGGTAACTTCTGCTCTATCAGGAATAACGTTGGCTTTGTATCCAGCTGTGGCTATTGTTGGGGTGATAGTCATCGCCTTGTATTTCTTTGAGAGATCAGTTATATCAATAACTTTGTATGCCATTTCTATCAAAGCGTTTGCTCCATTGTTAGGAAGAGAAGCATGACCGGCTCTGCCATGAACAACCAGGTTCATAGTTGCTATTCCTTTTCTTGACATAACTATACCCATATCCTTTCTTCCCGTTTCAAAAGACAGACAAAAACCACTTTTTTCTGCCATTTCGTAATGATCCTCTTTTCCCAGGGGAGAACCAATTTCCTCATCTACGTTCAGCACAACTGCTAATGGAACATTCTTTGCTTCCTTTAAGAACTCTTCAAGCGAAGCTAAAAGAACGATGATTCCGCCCTTCATATCTGCAACTCCAGGGCCTCTCACAACATTTCCTTCCATTGCGAATTTCCAGTCTTTTAATATCTCTTCATTAAATACTGTATCAAGATGCCCTATAAGTGTGATGTACGGCGGGTGACCGATTGTTGCTATATGAGAAGCTTTTCCCCTTTTTACCTCAAAGCCCATATCCTTCAATATGTCAGCTATGAACTGAGTTCTATTCAGTTTTTCTTCTATTGGAACTTCAAATCCCGTATCGGTGTTTACAAGTTTTTCGTAAAGTTCAAGCCATTTCTCTTTCATCCTTTTCACCTCTTTCAAAATCCCATGCCAAAATCTATTCCTATGCCATTTTTATTCCAGATGATACCGACCTTTGGAAATGAACGGCTGTATGTTACAAATTCTGCTATTTCGCTTCCCACCATAGCTTTCAAATATATTCCTCCGTCGTATCCAAGATCCACTTCTCCAAATATGTGGGAAACATTGAAAAGCGGATCAAAAAGCCCTGCATCTCCAAACCACAGCGGGAATGCCAGACCAGCGCTGCCGTAAAATCCACCATAAAAACCCGCAGTCGCTTTTATTATAAAGTCTCCTTCGTAAAATTTTAACTGCAAATTTCCTGAAAAGCCTTTATCTCCCCATCCTGCGTTTGTTCCAAATGCCAGGGAAGATACATACTGATTCCAGAATGTAGAAAAGGAGTATCTGCCTTCTGCATCGAAACTGCCTGATATTCCCCAGCTTGCTCCTGACGAGGTGGAAAAGCGAACTCTTTTTAAGATAAGACTTGACTGAACGCCAGACTCCCATGGAAGTTTATAAGCGTATGCGGAAAAGTTGCTTAAGTTCAGGATGAAGACTCCGTAAATGTCTGGTTTCAAACTTTGAGATAGAACAGGTGCTACTGTCCAGATGAGCGATAAATCTGGTGAGGCACCACCCAGAAGAACCCCTGCTTCCCAGTCAGTTTTATCTTTAAGTGCTACTGGCACATGGAGAATTGGATATAAAGTCTTTTTTAGATAATAGCTGTATGCATCAATTTCCTTTACCTTGACTTCTTTAAGTGTATGAACCTGCGGTTTCTCTGGCATGTATGGAACCTTTTTTACCCTCGCCTTGATTATTTCTGTTCCAGTAAAGTCTTGAGAGAATATAGCTGCGTAAACCGTGCCATTTATAACTTTAGCGTTGTAGAAAGCAAAGCCTTTAGTCAATCTGTAAAATTTTCCGTTCTCAAAGCTGTACACGTCTGCAGATTCTTTATCAAGTCCAACAAAGTAGAGCATATTTTCAGTCCATCCAATGGAGTATTTGAACAGAGCATCATTTATCTCGAATATCTTCTTATCATTTTCGAATATTAAAATTTTGCTTGAAAAATATCTGTCCTCCAAAAGAACAGCCATCTTGTTGCCACCTGCCGCAATTTCTCTTGCAAATCCTTTTACCACTATGGCATCTTTTTCTGTATATATAACCGACTTTTCTGAAAAAGGATCATAAACCGAATAAACCACATTTTTTCCATCCACATCAAAACTGCTTATAAGCCCATCTGCAACAATTTTTTCTTTTCCTGTTGTGAGATCTACACGAACAATTCTTCTTTTGAAGTAGGAAAAGGGCATCGTAGATTTATACACATATCCTTCAAGGATGTATAGGTAATCACCCACCACCTTGAAATCAACAACACTTGATAGGTTTTTAATAAAAATTCTTTTACTGTTTTCGAGTTTGTATAGTTTGTATCCGTTCCATCCGTATAGTTGCTCCTTTCCATAAAGAATTTTTGTATAGTAAATGGATCCTTTTTGCACATCGAGCTTGTTTATAAACGCGTTTTCTTCAGCTATGATGTGATCCCCCCGGGAAAAAGTCCTGTTTGTAAATTCTTCTTTCCACTTTTCAAAAAGGGCGTCAGGAGAAGAGCCAAAGGCTTCTTTAAAATCACAGGTTATACACAGCCCCATAAAGTTGTCTGAGAAGCTTTTAAGAAAATCTTTCACTTTATCGTTGGAAAATCTATCATTCAGGAAGCTGTAAAACCTTGATGGAATGAAATAGTACATAGAATACCCCATAAAATCTTCTTCTGCTGGAGACGAAATCCTCGCAAGGGAAGGGTTTTGTCCTTTTATATAACTTATTACAGCCGAATCTATCACTGGATTATTTAGCCTTCCGCTGTCTCCAGGGAGACTGGATTCTGAATAAACTGGAGCAGCTTCGACAAAGGGGGATCTGAATTGAGAATCAAAAACTGGAACGCCGAAAAGGAGTTTAAAAAAAGCGTTAATGCCACCTGAGTAATTCAAATGTGATATATGAGAAAATTCGTGGACTGTCACTGTTTCATACCATGAATTGAAATTAAGAAACGGGTCTGGCTGAGCCCATGGAAGTACAGTTATTGAATTTGTAATAGTCTCAGCCATCCCATTTGTGATTGCACCGCTGTTTTTAAGAATTATCGTGACATTTCCAGGATCGTTTCCGATGAGATCGATAACATTATCTCTATATGTTTCATATGCTGTGGCTACAAAGCTTGCCTGTGCTGTCAGGCCATCTTCGTAAAGCAGGACTGCATGCGGGGATTGCAGTGCTCCAAGCGAGAAGCCGTGAAGTGCTATAAAGATAATCGGAATCAAAATGAATTTTCTCATACTATATCTCCCCTCGAGCTCAGCAGCTCTTAAATAATGATTCATCCAGAATGATTATATCACTCGCAGAAAAAGCAGATGCGTGTTTAGAAGAACTTCCAGGCCGATAGAATGATAAAAGTTTCACATTAAATGTAAATACGTGACAATATTTATTTGACAGTATTTCTTGATATGAAGTGTAAAATTTATAGCAGGAGCTTTCAGAAATTTATTTTTATACCGCCGCAGATGATAAAATGCTCAGGGGAGGGATGCTAATTGGAAAGGAGAATAAAAAATCACCCAATCCTTGATTTTGAAGAAAAAGGTTATGTAACAATTTATTTTGAGGGAATTCCGATAAAAGCTAAAGAGAACGAGACCATAGCCTCTGCTTTGATCGCCAATGGTTTTGATATTTTCGGTTTTACAGAGAAAGGAAGGCCAAGGGGATTTTTCTGCGCTATTGGTAAGTGCTCTTCCTGCCTTGTGGTTGTCGATGGTGTTCCGAATGTGAGGGCGTGCATGACAAAGGTGAGAGATGGAATGAAGGTTGAGAGACAGGTGGGAAGGGGGAAGCCAACATGGACAGAGCCAGAGTAAAAGCTCAGCTTCTTGTCGTTGGTGGAGGTCCTGCGGGGCTCACCGGTGCTATAGCAGCTGCTGAGAATGGTGTGGATGTTCTGGTTGTTGATGAAGGGCTTGAACCTGGAGGTCAGCTTGTAAAGCAAACCCACAAATTCTTTGGCCATCAGGGATTTTACGCATCAAAAAGAGGTTTTGAGATAGCGAAGATATTAAAAGATAAGGTAAAAAATCTTGGTATTAAGGTCATGTCTCAAACAACTCTTGTGGGTTTTTATGATGATTGTGCAGTGGCTTATGACAGGGAAAATAACAGAACGATAGAGATAGATTATGATTATGTTCTTCTTGCAACAGGAGCTTCTGAAAGATTTTTGATATTTAAAAACAACATGCTCCCGGGGGTTTATGGTGCAGGAGCTGTTCAAACGCTCATGAATCAATACGGGGTTTTGCCGGGGGAGGATTTTTTAATAGTTGGCGCTGGAAACATCGGGCTTATTGTAGCGTATCAAATAATGCAGGCAGGAGGCAATGTAAGAGCTATTGTTGAGATATCAGACAAAGTTGGGGGTTATGAAGTTCACGCAAACAAGGTGAAGAGGATGGGAATTCCTATTCTTCTTCGCCACACGATAGTTGAAGCCATAGGGAAGGGTAGAGTGAAGGGAGCTGTAATTGCCCGCGTTGATGAGAATTACAGAATCATTGAGGAAACAAAGAGAGAAATCGTTGTGGATACGATCTGCCTGGCGGTGGGTCTTCAGCCGTCGGTTGAGCTTGCAAATCAGCTAAAAGTTGAACTTGTTTATATTCCAGAACTTGGAGGGTACATTCCCAGAAGAGACGAAAACATGAGAACATCTGCTTCCAATGTATTCGTTGCCGGAGATCTGGCAGCGATAGAGGAAGCGACAAGCGCAATGGCAGAAGGCTATATAGCTGGATACGCAATAGCTCAGGATATAACAGGTAAGGATCTGTCAAAGGAGATGGAAAGATACAGAGAGGAGCTTAATGATTTAAGGAGAGGTCCATTTGGAGAAAAGATAAGGAAAGGCCTCAGGAAAATGGGAATAGATGTTCCATCAGGTGGCTACAGAGAAGAGAATCAGAAAGATTTTGGCCCTGTGGGGAAACTTCGCGCTGTTATAGAGTGCTACCAGAACATCCCATGTAACCCGTGTGAGGCTGTTTGTCCGACAAATGCCATAGATACGGGAGGAAATATAAACGGAATCCCGCATATAAACTATGAAAAGTGTGTTGGATGCGCGATGTGTGTAATGAAATGTCCCGGCCTTGCCATATTTATGGTGCAGGAGTTTGATGAGTATTCCGTAGTTGGAATCCCTTATGAATTTGAGCCTTTACCCGAGAAAGGTCAGAAAGTTATTCTCATGGACCGGGGTGGAAAGGAAGTTGGAGAAGGCGTTGTCCATAGGGTGATGGTAAATAAAAAAGATAAGACACATGTTGTCTTTGTTGCGATGGAAAGAGGCCTTGAAAGAACGGTAAGACACTTCCGCCTTCCAACGAGAGAAGAAGAGAAAATAGTTTGCCGCTGTGAAGAAGTCACTAGAGAAGATGTAGAAAAAGCAATAGACATGGGATTCACCGATTTTGAAGAACTCAGAAGATACCTGAGAATAGGTATGGGGCCCTGTGGCGGAAGAACATGTCGTCTTTTAGCGGCCGGTATACTGGCAAGAAAACTTGGAAAGAGCATAGAAGAGATATCACCAATGACCCTCAGACCACCATCGATTCCTCTGCCATTCTCTGCAATATTGAGAGGTGATGAAAAATGAAAAGCTACAAAATCTGCATCATAGGTGGCGGGATAATAGGATCTTCCATAGCCTATCATCTTGCAAAATTTGGAGAGAAAAATGTTGCAGTCTTTGAAAAAAGCTACATATCCTCTGGTTCTACTGGAAGGTGTGGTGGTGGCATACGCCAGCAGTGGAGTGCAAGAATGAATGTTCGGCTTGCTATGAGAAGCGTAAAACTCTTTGAAAGATTCAAGGAAGATACTGGCTTTGATATAGAGTACAAACAGGGCGGGTACCTTCTTATGGCGTATTCCGAGGATGAAGCCGCAAGATTTGAAAAGAATGTGAAAATGCAGAAAGAAGAAGGCCTTGAGGTTGAGATTCTCTCGCCAAAAATGGTAAAGGAAAGATATCCTTATATAAACACGGAAAGACTTGTTCTTGCGACCTTCGGGCCAACAGATGGCCATGCAAATCCCCATCTTGCAAATTTTGGATACATCTTCGCTGCTAAAAAGTTAGGAGTTGATGTTTACACCCACACAGAAGTGGAAGACATAGATGTTGTAAATAAAAAAATCATGGGGATAAACACAACTGCGGGGTACTTCAAATGCGATGTTGTTATAAATGCTGCTGGTGGATGGTCAGGAGAAATTGGAAAGATGGCCGGTGTGGATATTCCAACAACAAGCTATCGCCATCAGATATTTGTTACAGAGGCCCTTGAGAGCTTCTTCCCCTTCATGGCAATATCCTTTGATGGGAATTTCTACATGCGCCAGACCAAACATGGTCAGTTCATAATGGGAATGGGAGATCCCGACGAAAAACCAGGAATTAACCGTGATGTTTCCTTCCGCTTTGAAAGGGAAATGGCAGAAAAGATGGTAAAAATCTTTCCCTTCCTTGAAAACACAAGAATAATACGTCACTGGGCAGGATGCTACAACATGTCACCCGATGCCCAGCCGATAATAGGATGCTCAAAAGATGTGGAAGGTTTCTGTTATGCTGTTGGATTTTCCGGTCATGGATTCATGCTTGCTCCCGCCGTTGGAGAAGCCCTTGCACAAAAACTGATTTTTGGCAGACCAAAAGAGGTCGAAATAGACTTCCTCGATATTGACAGACTGAAAGGAAAGAGTTTTGAAGTGGAGGGAAATGTAGTGTAAGTGCATGCTATTTGAAATGAACGGGGCCCGGAAGGGCCCTTTTTGTTGTAAAGCAAATCTCGTAAAAACAGCGATAATTCTTGTCCGTTTTTATAAGATTTTTGAGTTGTTATTGGAGTAAAGATACAAAAATCTAAATATCTTTCTGAACTCGTTTTGAAGAATAATCATAATTTCACTCGGTAAAATCCCTAATAATTCTCGACAATCTGTCGTAGAACTAATATAACGTATTTGTTATCAATTTCCTGATGTCGCTGTATCCAACCACTATTTTTCATTCTAATGTGAGTATCCTTGTTTGCTCTTTTATCAAGGCTCCTTCACTGTCCGGGGCTTTCGCCCCGTTTTGTTTTCCTCCACCAGACACATTTGATTTTACACTACCTTTGAACAGGCAATGTAGCTATCCATTTGCAGCCTGCATATTATAAAGCACGAATTGCCATCTTTAGATCAAATGATAAAATCCTCTCTGAGAGGAGGGACTTTGATGAGGAAATATGTAATTGTAACCGGAGGAGTGCTCAGCGGTATAGGGAAGGGGATTTTTTCAGCTTCTGTAGCCAGAGTTTTGAAGGAAGTAGGAGTAAATGTGAATGTCTTAAAGATAGATCCATACCTTAATGTGGATGCTGGAACCATGAACCCGAATCAGCATGGAGAGGTTTTTGTCACGGATGATGGATATGAGGCTGATCTTGATCTTGGCCATTATGAAAGATTCCTTGGCATGAATGTTTCAAGAAGGAACAATATGACAGCCGGTCAGGTGTATCTTTCTGTTATAGAAAGGGAAAGAGAAGGAAAATACCTTGGAACTACCGTTCAGATGGTTCCTCACGTTACGGAGGAGATAAAGAGAAGAATAGAGAGTTTGGAAGGAGATGTTCTTGTTATTGAGATAGGCGGAACTGTTGGGGATATAGAGGGAGAAATCTTTCTTGAGGCGATAAGAGAGCTTGCCCTTGATAAAGGCAGGGAAAATTTCTTCTTTGCCCATGTGACCTATGTCCCGTACCTCAGAACCACGAACGAATTTAAAACAAAGCCCACCCAGCAGTCAGCACAGATTCTGATGAAATCAGGCATATCACCGGATATGATAGTTGTGAGAAGTGAAAAACCAGTTAATGACTCCGCTCTTAAAAAGGTAGCCCTTTTTGGTGGAGTAAGCTTTGATAATGTCGTGAACCTTTTCGATACAAACAATGTATACGAGGTTCCTGAGGTTCTCTACAACCTTGGTGTGCATGAGAAGATAGCAAAAAAACTCAATTTAAAGATAGAAAACAGCTTTTCGTGGGAGTATCCAAAGGTTTTTAAGAATAAAAAGATCGCACTTGTTGGAAAGTACCTCGGCACCGATGATGCCTACAAGAGCATACTTGAGTCGATATTTCTTGCGGGATACAGAAAGCCAGTTGTACTGGACTCTACAGAACTTGAGGATATGTCAGATGAGGAAGTAAAGGAAACGCTAAAAGATTACGATGGAATAATAATTGCACCGGGATTTGGAAGAAGAGGAATAGAAGGAAAGATAGGGGCTATAAAGTATGCAAGGGAAAAGAAGGTTCCTGTTCTTGGTATATGTCTTGGTATGCAGCTTATGGTGATAGAGTTTGCACGGAATGTAATGGGTTATGAAGGGGCAAATTCAACGGAATTTGATCCAGATACACCTTATCCAGTGGTTGATATGATGGAAGAGCAAAAAAAGATTCTCAAACTTGGAGGAACGATGAGGCTTGGTGCACAGTGGATGGAGATACTTAAAGGCAGCAAGCTCTACAAAATTTATGGAAAAACGCAAGAGCACGAAAGGCATCGTCATAGGTACGAGGTGAATTATGAGAAGTTCAAAGATATGTTCAAATTCCCTGGAGAAGAAGGAAACAGGCTGACAATCTCTGCAAAATCAGAATTTGTGGAAGCTATAGAAATAGATAATCATCCTTTCTTTGTAGGAGTTCAGTTTCATCCTGAATACAGGAGCAAGGTGGGAAATGTTCACCCACTTTTTAAAGCATTCCTGGAGGCGATTTGATGATAGATTTGCATGTGCATTCTGCGTATTCTGTAGATTCAAAATCCAGAATAAAAGATATAGTTTCCGTGGCAAAACTGAAGGGTTTGAAATATGTAGGAATAACTGATCATTATGAGATTAGAAATGGGAAGCTATTATATAGCTTTGACTTTGAAGAATTTTTTGAAGACATAGAGAGAAATTACGATCCGGAAGTGGAGCTTTTAAAAGGAGTAGAATGGGGCTGGGACTGCACAACAGAAATTCCGGATTTTGAAGGGTTTGACTATGTGTCTTTGTCCATTCACAGATGTGATACACCGAAAGATTTGGCAGAGAAGTGCTATGAAGAATATTATCAGAGAATGAAAGAGTGCGTTGAAAAGGCTGACTTTGATGTTCTTGCACATTTTGACTTTATAAGAAGGTTTGTCCCTGGCAAGCCCCCTATTCCTGATCACATGAGAGGGCTCATTCTGGAGATACTCAATATAGTAAAGGAAAAAGAGGCTGCCGTTGAAATTAATACAAAACCTTTTTCGCTTTATGGGCAGCCCCATCCGGAATACTGGATAATTGAGAAGATGTCAGAAATGGGAATACCGGTCACTGTTGGCTCAGATGCTCACAACCTGGAGAATATTGGAAGAGATGTAGATAGAGCTTTAAGGCTCATTAAAAGAGCAGGATATGATGGAG
>JAGHBG010000059.1 GCA_021161105.1 Thermotogaceae bacterium
AGATATAGGTGATCTGTTACAGACTATATTTTACCATAATATGGTGTGTTGTAGAACGAATTTTTTGAAAAATTAAAAAATCGTTCTGCTATAGAACGAATTTTATACAAAATCGTTCTTCTTCAGAACGCATGTTTTTCCAGACAGATTTATCGCTAAAGCTGTTAAAGAATGTAAGCTTTTGAGGATGCTTAAAAACCCTTCAACCTTTCTCAATCGTTGCATAAATTACCCCGCTGTTTTTGCTGCCGATGTAGTTTGTAATTCCAAGTCTTTTGAACAGCGTGTCTTTCATGTGGGATTTAAGAACAACTCTTTTTTTCGCTACTTTTATCATTTCCTGAAGGTCTTCTTTGTTTAAAGTATCGTAAGAGGCAAAGGGCCGTATGGGATTTATGGAGTTTGATTCATAGACGGGATTTTCAAACATTGGATCGCAATATACGATGTCAACAGAGTTTTCAGGAAGGCTTTTTATATACTCTCTGAAGTCTGCATTTAGCACTGTGATTCTTTTTAATGCTTCGTTAATCCATTTGGTTTTTGATGTATAGTTTTCAATTCCCCATTTTACAATTCTGCAGACATGCGGGGATTTTTCTATGCCAATTACTTTTCCTTTTGGCAGAAAATGAGCTATAAGTATTGCTTCAGCTCCAAGACCAAGGGTCGTGTCCAGGACCACTTCATTTCCTTCAAGCTTTAAGGATTTAATCAGGTAATCTTCCCCACCTGAATTTAAATTTCTCATTCTAACCTTCGCTGTAGCGGGATGGAAGAAAAACTCCCCGCCTTTCCACCTTATAACAAGTCTTCCGCCATGTTCGACTACATAGTAGAAGTCAATTTCTCCTTTCTTCAGGAGATCTGATAATTCCCTTCTTGGCACATACTCAACGCCAAGTTCCTTTGAAAGCTTTTTTGCTATTTCTACCTGACTTTTTTTGGGTTTATGAGAGGTTGTAACAACGAATCTTTCAAAATTTTGTGTCTGTGGCATTTTCCTGATCAACCCCTCTGTTTTCTGGAAGGGACATTAATTTCTTTCTTTCCATTTCATATTTCATCAATTCCTCTTCCCGCATTTCTTTCAATTTCTCAATGAGAAGTTTTTTCTCATTTATCTGGTTTTGAAGCTCTGTATATTTCGCCCTTAAGTACCTGTTCTCTTCACTGTTTTTAAAGTACCAGTAAAATGTAACAGCAACCGATGTTGCGATAAAACCAATAATAAGAATCGCAACGATTTTAAAGCCTATACTGCTTATTTTCTTCTTTCTCCTTTTTTTATACCTGCCATATCTGCCCATAGCTTTTATCACTTCAATCCGCTTCTTGCAATTCCTCTTATAAAGTACTTTTGCAGGAACAGGAATAAAAGTATTACAGGAAGCACGGAGAATGTAGAAGCAGCCATCAGCTGATTGTAAACAGTTCCAGCTTCTGAACTGAATGTATGGAGTCCAACAGGGAGCGTTCTGTATTTACTGCTGTTTGTAACGATGAGCACCCACAGGAAAGCATTCCAGCTTCCCACGAACTTAAGCAAAGCACCCGTTATTATAACAGGCTTTGAAAGCGGAACTGCTATTGTCCACAGATATCTCCAGCTGGAACATCCGTCTATTTTTGCGGCATCGTAAAGCTCTCTTGGCAGAGTTAAAAAGTGCTGTCTTATAAGGAATATCGCAAAGACCGACACAATCCATGGAACAATTAATGCATAGTAAGTGTCTATCCATCCAAGTTTTGTTATAGTTATAAAGTTAGGCACCAGAAGAACCTCACCGGGAACCATCATTGTTGCCAGGAACAAACCGAATATAAAATCCCTTCCAGGAAAGCTTAATATGGCAAAAGCAAAGGCTGCCATGGATGCCAGTATGACTTCAAGAACTGTTGTGGCTGTGGCAACGAATACTGTGTTTGCATAATACCTGCCAAAAGGAGCTGCATGCCACGCATCTACATAGTTCTGGAATATATTTTTCACTATTTCACCAAAGTTAAAGAAAACAGCTACCCTTATCCTGTCATCATAAAAGTTTATCGAGTGGACAGAGAAATCTACAGCGATGGTTTGCTTCGTCATATCTTTGCCCTTCATGATATGGGTCTTAACGGATTTGACAATCTCTGGAGCGGGATTTTCCAGTATAACCATTGTATCAACTGCATTTATGTATCTTTCTCTGACATCGTTATATTCTTTTCTGTATTCTTTATCCATGTAGTAGATTTTCCGGACAAAGTTCATCGGATCAACTTTCAAATTTTTCTGCAATCGTTCAGCAATTGATTTTATAGCATTTAAGGATGTCTTCAAACCTTCCATCTTGTAAAATTCTTTATATTCTTCCATGTTTTCCGCAATTTTGACGACATCATCTGTGTACCTGTTAACAAATTCCATTATGTTCCCGTAATTTATGTAATCTTCGAAGTTTATATTTTTACCATAAGATACATCAAGGCACTTTTTCACAAGGTTTTCTACATCCCTAAATACAGCCAGCGTTTCAACTTCCGAGCTGATCAGGCTGTTTTCTATTTCTTTCAATATCTCTTCATTTTTACTGTTTTTCTTTTCTTCCAGCAGAGCATCAATAGTAGTCCATAAAGAATCAGGTGATTTTTTTGCCCTTTTTTCTATACTACTCCATATCCATGGGTAATCTTTTGATAGATAATTTTTTAAAGAATCGTATTTTTCACTTTTTGTTTTAAACCTCGCTACTATCTCATTCTCTTCGAACCTGTCGTCCTGAACCTTAACAAGAGCGTCCAATACATCCACATACGCATGGTAAGGTGCAAATGAGCTTTCTACCGGTTTAAGTACCTTTGCTTCAATGAAGTTCAAAAGCAATTTTGCCTGTCGAGTGTTAAGTGCTGGAGTACTTCCTGCTCCTTTTTTAAATTCGGAGAAAATTTTTAAAATCTCGTTAACATCGCTTTTTGATAAAAATAACGCCATACTATCGTATATACCTTCTGATTTTACCTTCAGTTCCGCCAATGCTCCCTGAAGTTTATGTATATACGATGATAAGTTGTTTTTATCTTCTTCGTCACTGACCCTTATGTTCACCATTTTGCTCACTGTTTTTAAGGCGTTAAGGGATTTTGTTACATTTGAAATTACAGTATCGTAAAATGCAGTTTTGGAAAGGTAATTTTCCAGAGTCTTTAGCTGATATGTAACAAAATCTCCTGTGCTTTTAAAGTCTGCAGGTTTCTTTGAGAACAGGTCTTTGTAGTTTTCATATATCGCATGGAACTTTCCTTCTGGAATATCATATGAGTATGATGGTGTTGATTCAAACAGTATGTGCACCTTTCCTCTAAGAAAGGCGTCATCGTTAACCACCAGGGTCAAAGAATCGCCAGAATAGTCTTTCTCTATTTTAACCTCTCTTTTTGACAGAAAATTCTTTGTACCCCATTTTGGAGGCCATTGCTCCACCTCGCCAGGCAACTTTATGGATGTAACCACCATCCAGGCAAAAGGCATCAACATAGCGACTGCACCGATGATTAACAAAACATAAACTAAAATCCCTCCGAGACCCTTCACACAACCACCTCACAGGTTTAATTATACCCTCTTTCTATAACACCAGATAAGACAACCTGATCCTTTATATAAAATACCGCAATCTGTCCTGGAGTTACAGCAAAGACTTTTTTCTCAAACTCAACGAGGGCTTTACTTTCTCTAATTTTAACAAAACCTTTAACTTCTTTAAAATTGCTCCTCACTTTCACCATAGCTTCAAATCTATCCGGGAGATTCTCTAAAAAATTCAGATTGGAAACTTCCATGTATTTAGACATAACATCTTCCTTACCCGATAGAACTACCACGTTTTTCTCCGGGATTATCTTAAAAACATACATTCTCTTTCCCATGGAAATCCCGAGCCCTCTTCTCTGCCCAACGGTGTAATTAAAGTATCCTTCGTGCTCTCCCAGCCTGTCTCCATTTTTATCCAGAAAAACTCCCTTTGATACTTCAAGCCCGGCACCTTTCATAAATTCTTTCAATGTTGTCCCTCTTAGAAAGCAGACATCCTGAGATTCCTTTCCATGAGGTATACCCAGTTTTTCCGCTATCTTTATAACTTCTGACTTTGTCATATAACCTAAAGGAAAATAAATTTTCTTTAACTTCTCCTTTTCAACAGATGATACAAAGTAAGATTGATCTTTTTTCTCCTTCTTTGCCTTGTAAAGTTTTCCATCCTCCGCCACAGCATAGTGACCCGTTACAATCAAATCAAAGTCATTCCATAGAGGCTTTACCAGCTTTCCAAATTTAATCTTTCTGTTACAAAAATAGCATGGATTTGGTGTTCTTCCTTTTTTGTATTCGTTAATAAAATAATCCATTATTTCTTTCCTGAAAACTCCCCTTACATCATAACTGACAAAATTTATCTTAAGTTTTTCCGCTACTTCCCCTGCCTTTTTTTCGTCTTCTCCCTGCAAATGAACCATGTGGACAGCTGTTACATCGTGCCCCTGTTCTTTCATCAAATAAGCCGCTACAGAGCTATCCACACCTCCACTCAAAAGCACCGCTACTTTCATAAAAAATTCACCATTCCTTTCAATAACAACGCTGCCTTCACAGTATCACTGTATTATGCCATAAAATCAGGAAAAATTAAAAAATTCTATTTCCTGTAAAACTTTTCAAGAAGAGTTGGAAGCAATGTTAAACTCAGAAGCGAACTCGCCGTCATGGAAACCCACATCATCTCTGACAGGTATGTATGAACGGTTAGTGGAGATAAAAGCAGAACCGAATATCCTATAGCAAGCCCCATTGCGTTGGCAAGAATAGGCCTTGATGCAGAGGTAACAGTTTTTTCGGCATTTTTGTAATATCTAAATAGAGCCACCAGATGAATGGAATAATCTATTCCAACCCCAATAACTATACTTGCCATGGTAACAGTTACTATGCTCAGATCTATATTTGCATATCCGAAAAATCCAAAGAGGGTTATCAATGTGGCAACTATCGGCATTAAAGAGAAGAAAGCAACAATAATGCTCCTTTGAGAGAGTATCAACATTAAAAACACCAGACTTAAAGATAAAGCGATGGATTTTATCTGCTGAATGATTATTCCGTCGTTCATTTCCTTTATGGTAAACGGTATACCATAAGAAATTCCTCCCGCATCTTTAACAGATTTTTCAATATAGGTTAAAGTTTCACTTTTATGATCTCTGGGAAAAATGATTATGTTAACATCTTTATCCTTTGTGTTGATCAGATTTTCGATGTTCTTACTCTCAAATCTTCTCATCAGAGAAAACAGGAATTTTGCTTTTGGCAGACTGTCAGGGTATTCCCTATTATCGCCGTATAGTTTCCTGTACAGAAATCCCATTATATCGTAAATGGAATAACTTTTTACGACAAATTCCTTTGATAAGGATCTTTCAAAATTGAGGATTCTGGTGGCATTATCAGGATCAAGAGGATCATTATCAAAACTGAGCACGCCAAAAACCGGAAGGGTCTGATTAAATGTTTCGAAAATAAATTCAGCGTTTTTCCTTATCTTTGTGTGTTTTTTATACATGTCAAACATATTGAAGTTTGTTTTAATCATAAACATTCCCGGAATAAAGGCTATCACAAGTACTATTGTAAATATATAAGAGTGTCCTTTCAGCCATGTGATAAACTTCACTACTTTTTCCCGTCCGGAACTTTCTTTTATTTTAAAAACATGATCTCTGGATAGAAGAAATGCAGGGAGAAACAGCCAGGTAGCAGCTCCAGCCAGGAAAATACCAGCTGCAGCATATAACCCCATCTGGGCTATTGCTTTTGAGTTTATCACCACAAGAGATGCAAAACCGGCCATCGTTGTTAAAGTGGTCATTATCATGGCTTTTCCTACTATTTGAAGGGTGGAAAGGACTGCTTCTTTGTATCCTTTTTTTCTCCTTTCTTCGATGTAATGAGACATAAAATGGAGTCCATCAGCACTTCCAAGAATTAGAGTGAATATAGGTACAAGAACTGTCAAAGTGGTTATTTCTCCTGTTGCCCACCCCATGAGTCCAAGACTCCACAGCGCACCGAGCCCCGCTGGTACTATTGATAAAAGTGTAGCCTGTTTGTTCCCAAGCTGCCATTTGAAAACCAGAAAAATTATTAAGAAAGCCGATGGTGGGATAGTGAAAAGTATCACCAGGATGTAATCAACAAGTTTTTCCTGAATATACAAATTTCCAGATAGTCTGTAATTTTTCCCTTCAAACTCTTTTTCAATAGACTTAATCACTTTCCTTGCATCTGAATCGGGGGCCAAAATTATGTTAAACAGGGCATAATATTTGCCGTCTTTTTTTGCAATTAAATCTACTACTTTTTTCTCTTTTACATAATCAACTATATTCTTGAAATTTTCTTCTGTAATCTTATCTATTTTCTCAAGCCTTAGAAAACCCGCAGGGATAGAATCAGGAACAGCGCTTATTACTGCAGAAACACCGTTTATATTCTTGAGGATTTTTTCGGTATTTTTAATGAAATTCAGCCCTTCAAGCGTGTATATATCGCCGTCGTATTCCACAACAAACATGAGCATATCTTGAGAATTGAACTCTTCAGAATACTTCTTTAGAAGCTCCTCCTGCACAGACTTTGTTGGCACAAAAGTTCCATAGCTTGTGTTTATCCTTATTCTCAGGAGCCCAAAGAAAGCTATTACATTTATTAGAATTATTATCATCATGACTTTCCTTGAATTTTTAGAAACGAATTCTACATATCTTTTCATTTTTTATCCTCCTTTGAGCCGTTGCTTCCAGAATCAGATCCGATATTTAGAGATATGCTCCTTTGTGGGCCACCGTTTTCTTCCACTATCCTGTTGAGTTTTTCAAGGACTTCGTCAATGTTAAGTCCAAGCTTTTCTGCTTCTTCACCAAGTGTTCCCCACTGCACATCACCACAGACTATAACCTTTATTCCCATTTCAAGAAGAGGTGAGATAAGATAGGGGTAGCTTTCTGCAATCTCTTCAAAAGTTGTATCCGCAGTTATCCATCTTTTATCTGCCATTTTTTCATCACCTCACCATCTTTGATTTTTAAAGCCTGGCCGTTTTCAAGAGGTTGCATTCCCTTAAAAACGCTTTCTGATGATACAACAACCAGCCCATCTTTCTCTGCTACGAATAAAGTGTAATAGTCAAAGCCAGCACTGGTCAACCGCAAAGCATAGAGAAAATCATTTTGAAAAACCAGCAGATTGAGCGCTCTGTAATTCATTTTAGATAGAGTTTTTGTGCCTTCTTCAAACCCTTCTTCTGCTATGATTCTGAGCACCTGCTCTGTGTCAACACCCAGAACATCTGAAGAGTATTCCTTCAATGAACCATTGTGAGCAAGTACTGTGAGATTCCCATTCTTATAAAAAGAAAACGGATGGGCCTGATCATCACCTTTCTTTGTTTCTGGAGAAGCCTTTCTTGCATGGGCTATCAGGATTTTCGCTTTAAAATCTGTTGTTATGTTTTTATCAATTATGCTGTTCTTCGATTTTACAAGCGAAAATATCCCGCAGCTGTTTAAAGCAAAATATCCAAACCCGTCTTTGTGTGGAGCTTTTTTTCCATCTTTTGCCATTTTCTTCAGTTTGTTCAGATAACCCCTTATAGCAATATCGCTGATTGATGAAAAAGCCAACATCCTGCACATATGATCAGCCTCCACTCACGATCGATAGGTAATTCTATCACTTTAATTACCTAATGTATCATACAAACGGCATTAGACTTTTCTAAGATGATATAATAAACATGGAAAAATTATATTGTGGGGGTGATAGAATGTTTTTGAAAGATCAAGAACTTATAAGCGCACTCAACGAGCAGATTAACAAGGAATTTTATTCTGCGTATCTTTACCTTTCCATGGCTGCTTACGCTGATTCCATGGGACTTTCTGGGTTTGCCAGCTGGCTTGAAAAGCAAGCAAAGGAAGAACTTGAACATGGCATGAAAATTTACAAATATCTTCAGGATAGAGATGCAAGGGTTGCTCTTGATGCTGTGGAAAAACCTAAAGCTGAGTGGAGTTCAATAGTTGAAGTTTTCGAAGATGCCCTTGAGCATGAATTTAAGGTAACAGAGTCTATTAATAAACTCATGGATCTTGCGGTGCAAAAGAAAGAATACGCCACTATATCTTTCCTTCAATGGTTCATCGATGAGCAGGTGGAAGAGGAAAAATCGTTCAAAGAAATTTTGGATATTCTCAAATCTGCTGATAATTTGCAGAGGGTTGTTTCTCAACTCGATAGAGAGCTTGCAAAAAGGGGAAAAGGGGGCTAAACGCCCTCTTTATTTGGAGGTGGAAGCTTTGCGGTGCGTTGTAACCGGTGCAAATAGGGGAATTGGCTATGCTATCGCAAAGAATTTGCTTTCTCAGGGGCACTCTGTTATAGCTGGCGTTAGAAACCCAGAAGCTGATTCTTTAAAAGAACTCAAAAGGCTGTATGATGCCTCTTTTGAGGTATATAAGCTCGATCTGGCAGATGAGGCATCTATTAAAGAGTTTTCTGGCAATATTGAAGACCCTGTAGATATCCTGTTTAACAATGCAGGGGTTCTTTATAGAGACAGTGCTGAAACAGTTGAATACGAAAAAGTTCTCTATACAATTAAAGTTAACACACTTGGCGCGCTGTTTTTAACCAAATACCTGATAAAAAATCTTACAGAATCCGGTAATCCAAAGGTTATTAACACAAGTTCAATTCTCGGTTCTATATCGAGCTTTTCCGGGACAACAAGCGTTTCTTATTCTGTTTCAAAGGCTGCACTTAATATGGTTACAGTTTCTATGGCAAATGATCTGAGAAAATATAATATAATAGTCATTTCACTGCATCCTGGGTGGGTAAGAACAGATATGGGTGGTTCAGCAGCTCCTGTCCTTCCTGATGAATCAGCAAAGGGAATAATAAACCTTGCTATGGGATTGACTATGAAACAGTCCGGAAGATTCTTTGATTATGAAGGAAGAGAAATTCCATGGTAATAAGAAAATCAAAATTTTAAAGCGTTTTTATTCTCACAGTCACTATTAGTAATGACCTAAAACAGATGGTGTTAAGATTTTTTAAATTTTCATCGGTGCAAGTTTTTATATACCTGTTTGATTACTTTCTTATCGATTCTATGACAAGAAAAAAACAATTTCCTCATTCTTATCAAGTGCTACGAGAACAACTAAAAGACAATTATATAAATTTAAAAGGCTCATTTACAGAAATTCTTCCATACTCCACAGCTTTTCCAATATTTTCATAATTTTTCTGAGGTTTTCATTTATGTTATCCTTGTAATCTTTTAACAAAGCTCTTTGACGATTGAGATCTTCTTTGAATTTTTCATGGCTTTCTGAAATTTCTCTTTTAAGCTCATTTATCTTGTATTCTATATCATCTATTGCTTCTCTGAAGATATCCACAGTATTCCTAAGAATATTCTGAAGAATCTCGTTCTTTTTTAGATTCTTATTCAAAAGGCTCTCTTCAAGATATTTAACTGATATCAAAAATTTCTTTTCTATGTCTATCAAACTTTCCTCTTTTTTTATCTCCTTCAGCAGACTTTCTATTTCCTTTATTTTCTCTTTAAAGGCAGCCAGTTTCTTTTCAAAAAGACGAGTCAACTTTTCTGACTCATAGGTCTCCTTTTTGAAAAGTTTCTTTCTCTCATATGAACCTCTAATGGTGGCCAGAAGCTCCCACTTTGACAGATTGCTTAAGTAGTCCATCTCCTGATCAAAGGATAATTTTTTTAATTTATTCAATTTTTCTTCCATTGATATGATTTTTTCGTTTAACTGGTTCATTTTTTCAGATTCCTTCATTTCTATCTCTTTGAACTTCTTATATATTTCACCGGCCAATTTTTCGACCAGCTCCCGTGCTCCGCTATGAAGCGAATCTGCATTTATGTCTGTATGTTGCTTTGAAGGTTCAGATCCAATCGGGTCAGGTCTATGAACAGATTCGACTTCCTGATGCTCTTTCTCTTTCGCTTCCTCTATCAATCCATCTTCTTTTCCTTCATTTTCTGAAACTACTTCTTCTTTTTTACCGAAAATCACTTCAAAAATTCTTCTTTTTTCCTGTTTTGATAAGGTTTTGTGTGGAGTCAAAAGCCATCTCTGCCTGAAGGTTTTTATACCATTTTTATTTATCATGACAAATTCTCCAGGTTCCAGGTTTGCCATTTTGTCTGATAGAGATTCTTCCTCCGTTTCAAAGTTAGTGGAGATGTTTTCAAGGACTTTATCTCTGTCTCTCTTTCTTCCAAGCCTCCCTACAAACCATGTGAGGCAGTTTGATAAAGACCTGTAATCAACATCACCGGGGTTCTGGGTTGCAAGGATTGTGCTAACTCCGAAGGCCCTTGCCTGTTTCAAAAGAAGTCTTAATGGTATCTTTGATGGTGTTATGTGAGGATCCGGCGGAAGCATACCGGTTGATCCACCACCGCCACCTATTTCATCAACAAAGAATATTAACCTGGGTTTTTCTGATTCTCCTTTCTTTTTCATCCATGTGTATATGGAGTGAGCTACTATCGCTACTATTTGACTTTGAAGAGCAAAATCACTTATCATGGACAGATCTATTACCATAAGTGATTTCCCACGCCCGATGAGATTGTCTATATCGGATATGTTGTAACCCTTCAGTAAACGTTCATAGGTAACAAGTTTAGCATTTAAAGCGTTAGCCAGTTTTTCACGCGTTTTCGAGGGAATAAACTCATCAACGTTTCTGACACCTATTTTGTCAAACGGAGGGGTTATTATTGAAGAAATTATGAGCTTCAAACCTTCTATTCCAGATAAATCCACTCCGTTTTTCCAGTAGTATTCAATTACAGCCTGAAGATAAGCGTATTCTACATTCATGTCTTTGTTTGATCTTCCAAGAAGATAAACAAGGTTAGAAGCTGCAAGGGTCTTCGCCTCGTGAAAATCCTCTTCATCTTCTGGCATGGAAGGAATAGGAGAGAAAGATAAAGGCATTCCGGCTATACCAAATGGAGAAAGAATCTTTATATCCAGATCCTCTTTCAATCGTTTGATGTCCTGATATGAGTAACCAGATTCCTCCAGCTTTCTTAAATGTGTCTGGAAACCTACAAATTTGAACTTTTTGAACCCTTCTTCGTTAAAAAGGTCAAGCGGGAAGAGAAGTGAGGAAACATCTCCTTTTAAATCAACAGCGATAACTGGTATATTCTTTAAAAGCGCCTCTTCTATTATTATCTTAGCCATAACGGTTTTTCCTGAGCCAGTCGAACCACAGATGAAAACATGGGTGTTAAGATCCTTCACATTAAGTGTTGCATCCTTTCCCAGGAACATCTCATCGCTCACGGAAGACTCCTCCTTTACAGACAAATAGTGGGTGCTGCTAAATCACCTCAGCTTTTATTTTAAATCAAAGATCTTTTAAATAACAAATGACATGGAAATTAAACTCATCAATTGTTTATAATATTCTGTTGAACTAAAGCAACACTGGAGCGGAGCCGATAATTCTATCGATATGAATGGCGTAGTTGTTGATATATACAAAGGTTATGTGAAGGTTCATACTCCAAAAGGGGAAAAGATATTAAAGATTAAGGGAAGGAAAAACTTCCCTGAGAAAGGATGGATTCTGGAATTTAAGAAAGATGACCCTTATGCTCAGTTTCAGGGAAATGTAGTCGTTGATTCTATGGTGGCACTCCCTCCTTTGAATGAGGTTATTCCAATCGTGGAAGCTGCAAAAACCAGCAGGCCGGATGATATTATTTTTCTTGCGGAGGTAACAAGGAATGTTTACAGAAGATTGGGAAAACTCCCAGGATGGTATTACAAAAGGCTTGGAGAGTATTATCAGCAGGGCGAAGCATTTTCAGAAAAGCATGGAATTATGAGCAGCAGTGTGGCAAAACTGCTGAAAAAAGAAGGGATAGAATTTCAAAAAGGAAAAGTCGATCCAAATCGTGCTTTTGGATACTGGCTCAGAACATTTTCGTCTCCTCTGGAGTTCAGATCGTACAATTCAGGAAGTGGCAAAAGGATCAGGCTTTATATAAGGAAAACCTTAAGTTCATTCAGGATAAAGGTTGAATACCTGAGCAAAGAATATGGAGAAATTTTTCTGGAAGGCGAGATATCCAAAGTCGATACAAAATTAAAACTCGTATCTGATAAGATTATTGATAGTGAAAAAATAAAGGTACTGGAAGAAAATTTAAAAAGGTTTGTTTCAAATGTTCTTATAGTTCAGGGAGGAAAGGGACTTGGATTCTATGTGTGAAGAGAGAGTGGCTGTTGCTTTAAAATATGATCCTTCACGCAGGGACGCTCCCTTTGTTGTCGCAAAGGGAAAATGCTGGCTTGCAGAAATTATAATTGAGGAAGCAAAAAAAGCGGGGGTTCCTGTTGTGAGCTCCCCTGAACTTGTTCATGATCTTTATGAACTGGATATTCTTCAAGAAATTCCTTCTGATCTATATCTTGCTGTAGCACAAATATTGATTTTTCTGGCAGAGTTTTGAAAGAATCAGAAGCTTCAGGAGGTGTGGTGATGAAAATTCTGAAAAAGCTTGTGAAAAAAGCAACAGATATGTCTGAAGGGTTGTACGTTGAGGATTTTGTTATAGGAATAGGGCTGGTTGGAGTCAAGCTTTCCAATGGTTCGGCAGGAGTTGCTTACAACCTAAGACAGGACCTCTTAGGGCAGTGTGAAGAGTTTTCTAAAGGCAGAGGAAAAGATTACTCCTTGCTTTTAAAACCTGGAGAAAAAGCAACCACGTTCATAGAAGCCTTCATCAGCGAAAATCCCATAGCAAAGTCTCTGGGATTGGCAACCATAAATACGGTGTTATCGGAAAAAGATAATTTACAGAAAGGGGACATTCTGGAATATTTAGAGATAAAAGAAGGTGATGTCGTAGGAATGATAGGAGAAATTGGCCCTCTTATAATGTCTGCCATGGAAAAAGGAGCGAGTGTTCGAGTATTTGAAAGAAACAGAAAAAGAGGTCAATTCCCAGATTGGGCAATAACAACCCACCTTGAGGATTGCGACGTTGTTATAATATCAGCTTCTTCCATTGTCAACTGGACTATTGAGTGGATCCTGGATTATGTAAATACGGATAGGGTGGCTATCGTTGGTCCAACTGCAACTCTTGTTAAGGATGTTTTCCCCGTTAAAGTCATCGCAGGTACGAATATACTTGATCCCGATAGATTGCTTGAGGCTTTGTCTAGAGGAATAGGAACAACAGGATTATATTCATCCGGTATAGCAGAAAAGGTAGACCTTGTTTTGACATAGTTTCATAAGTTACAGACTTCACCGCAGTGCCCACTGTATAATACTGGCCAAAGCATCTGGAAATCGGAGGTGAATATATGGCAAGTGTCGAGATGAACTGGAGAGGGAATATGCTTTTTTACTCCAGAACATCATCTGGACATGATGTATTTATGGATTCATCGCCGGAAGTGGGTGGAAATAATTCAGCGGCGAGACCAATGGAGTACTTTATACTAAGTCTGGCAGGATGTACAGGTATGGATGTTGTTTCAATACTCTCAAAGATGAAACTTCTGGACAAGATTAAGTCTTTCGATATAAAAATAGAATTTGGAAGAGCAGAAACACATCCAAAAGTTTACAAATGGATAAAGGTACTGTACGTATTCAAAGTGGAAAAGGGTACTCCACACGATAAAATAAAGAGAGCAGTTGAGCTTTCTCAAGATAAATACTGTAGCGTATCAGCCATGCTCAAAAAAGCCGTTGAAGATTTTGGATATGAAGTGATAATAAAAGAGGCGCCATGACAGGCGCCTCTTTCTAAAGTTCTATTCTTATAAATTTCATTTCTCCTCCACTTTTCAGTGGTATCGTTTTAAACCTCAAATTGTGAATCGCAGTGATTTTCCGTATTGTCCTTGTTTTAGATCTCATAACTATGGATTCTGTTATTGCTTTGTGCCTTCCATACTTTACACCACTTAAGAATTCGCCATCTGTAACCCCAGTTGCTGCAAATATAACATTATCCCCATCTATCAAATCTTCTGTGTAATATACTTTATTTACATCGTAACCCATTTCTTCTGCCTTTTTTCTTTCTTCATCGTCTTTTGGCCACATCTTAATCTGGAGTTCTCCCCCAAGGGATTTGAGTGCCGCAGCTGCCAGTATACCTTCAGGTGTTCCACCTATTCCTATGTACATATCTACATAGCTGTCAGGCATAGCCGTTGCAATTGCACCAGCTATATCACCATCGCTTATAAGTTTTATTCTTGCCCCCAATGCTCTTACCTCTTCTATCATTTTTCTATGCCTTTCCCTATCAAGTATAACCACAGTAAATTCGTGGATATCTTTCCCGAGAATGGCCGCTGCTACCCTGATATTTTCCCTAATTGGTGCGCTTATATCCAGTTTTCCAGCAAGTTCTGGCCCCACAGCAAGCTTAAAAGAATAGAATGTTGGAAGGAACGCTATCTTACCTCTCTCTGCCGCTGCGATTACACTAATAGCATTGGGTCTTCCGTGAGCAACAAGTCTTGTTCCATCTATGGGATCGACCGCAATGTCAAGTTCAGGTGCATCTTCCTTCCAGTTTCCTACTTTCTCTCCAATATATAGCATAGGCGCTTCGTCCTTTTCACCCTCACCTATGACAACTATTCCTTTAATGTCTATGTAGTCAAGCATTCCTCTCATTGCATCAACAGCTGCCTGATCCACTGCCTCCTTGTTACTCTTCCGAGATATCTACTTGCCATAAGTGCTGCAGCTTCTGTCACTCTGACTAATTCTAAAGTGATTTCTCTCACTCTTAATCCTCCTTACATTGGGTAGTATCCTCTCTTTCTCACTGCCGAAGCAACTCTGTCAATTGCAACTATGTAAGCTGCTGTTCTCATATCAGTTTTGAACTTCTTCATAGTTTTGTACACTTCTCCAAATTCTCTTACCATCATTTTCTTAAGCTTCTTTCTTATATCGTCTATGTCCCAGAAAAAGCTCTGAAGGTCTTGAACCCATTCAAAGTAGGATACAGTTACACCACCAGCATTTGCCAGTATATCTGGAATTATAAATATTCCTTTTTCAAGGAGAATCTTTTCTGCCTCAGCTGTAGTTGGCCCATTCGCTCCTTCTACAATAATCTTTGCTCTTACATCTCTTGCAATATCTTCCGTTATAGCATTTTCAAGCGCTGCAGGCACAAGAATATCAACATCCAGCGTGAGAAGATCTCTATTGGAAATTGGTTCGCCTCCAGGATAGCCTTTGATTACTCCATCATTTTCATCTCTGTACTTAATAAGATCATCAATGTCAAGACCATCTGCATTGTAAATTCCTCCACTTATGTCAGAGACCGCAACGATTTTGGCGCCATATTCTTCAGAAATAATCTTTGCTGCATAGGAGCCAACATTACCAAAACCCTGAATTGCTACTGTGGTATTTCTAATATCCATGCCAAGAACATCTGCTGCTTCGTTAGCAACTATGGCAACGCCTCTTCCTGTAGCTTCTGCTCTTCCAGCAGAACCTCCAAGATCAACCGGCTTTCCTGTTACGACGCCAAGCGTAGTTACTCCTACATTCATGCTGTATGTATCCATGTACCATGCCATTATCTTTGAGTTGGTATTGACATCAGGAGCAGGTATATCCTTGTTAGGACCAATCATGAATTGAATTTCAGAAAAGAACCTTCTTGAAAGTCTTTCTAATTCCCTCTCAGATAGCTTATATGGATCTACCTTAACTCCTCCTTTACCTCCACCATATGGAAGGTTCATAACTGCACATTTCCATGTCATCCAGAATGCAAGAGAAGCAACCTCATCAAGGTTTACATTAGGATGGTATCTAATTCCACCCTTTGCAGGCCCTCGCGCTGTATTGTGCTGAACTCTGTACCCCACAAACATCTGAACTCTCCCATCATCCAGCATAACCGGAAAATGGACTGTCAGAATCTTTTGAGGCCACAGAAGAAAGTTCTTTATGTTTTCCTCCAAATCAATGAGTTCTGCAGCTTTAAGGAACTGGTTCTGAGCCATCTCGTAAAGAGGGCCAAGGGGTTCAAGATGATTTAAATGCCTTTCCTCCATCAAAATACCTCCTTTTTAAGATTTATAATTTTGGCAATGGATGTTCCACAAAACAGTATATCACTTTGTGATATTTGTCAACAAATTTTTTTGATTTTTAAAGCGTTGATCCTGTTCATTTCTCAGCACTTTACACGGTGTTTATCTAAAAAACGATGGTGATTAATCTAAAAAGTTCTTGAAGGGTATCACTCACTTTTTACTATGTCAGGAAAGGTGTGACATACGCAGAGATATATACAATGCCCGGGAGGAAAATAAAAAGAAGCAATTTATAACGCTCTGTGAAGATAGAAGCTTTTGATGAAAAAGAAAGAGAATTTCCTTCGCAACATTCAGGGAACGCCAGCATTGCTTTCAACTTGTCTGGAAAAATCATTTTCAAATTCTTTCCAGAATTGAGCTTATGAAATTCCTTGCTTCATTTGATTCCGGAAATGTAAAGAATTGTTGAGGAGAGGATTCTTCTACAACTATTCCGTTTTCCATATAAACTATTCTTGTCGCAACACTCTTTGCAAAACCCATTTCATGAGTAACAACAATCATCGTTCTTCCCTCAAGAGCCAGATTTTTCATAACCTTTAGAACCTCTCCAACAAGAGAAGGGTCAAGAGCCGATGTGGGTTCATCAAATAAAAGCACATCAGGTTCCATCGCCAGCGCCCTTGCAATAGCAACCCTCTGTTTCTGACCACCAGAGAGTTGTGATGGGTAATTATAAGCTTTATTAGCCATCCCTACTTTCTCCAGATACTTCATGGCTTCCTTTCTTGCATCGTCCCAGCTTTCACCTTTTACTTTTACCCTTCCTATAGCAACATTGTCCAGAGCATTTAAGTGACTGAACAAATTAAAATGCTGGAAAACAAAGCCTATCTTTGCTCTGATTCTCCTGAGCTCCCCTGGAGTAACAGTTGATAAGTTCTGACCTTCAAAGAAAACCTCTCCATCGTCAGGTTGAATGAGATAATTTATTGTCCTTAACATAGTAGACTTTCCTGCTCCTGATGGCCCAAGAACAACCACAATTTCTCCACTTTCAACATCCAGATTAACACCTCTTAAAGCTTCAAAGCCATTAAATTGCTTTTTAACGCCTCTTAAAGAAACTATTGTACTCATGCTAAGCTCATCCTCCTTTCCAGGTATCTTCCAAGGATAGAAAGAACGGAAGTCAACATTATGTATATAAAGGCAACAATTATGTAGCTTTCAAAAGTTGCAAAAGAGCTTGTACCAACCTGTCTGCCCATCATGGTGAGTTCTCCAAGAGCAATAACAGAAGCCAGCGAACTGTCTTTTACGAGACTTATCATTTGCCCTATGAGTGGTGGAAGAGAAATTCTAATTGCCTGCGGAAAAACTATGGAAAGGAATATTTGCAAATTCGTCATTCCCAGGGAGTGTGCAGCTTCTATTTCTCCCGGATCAACTGCTTCTATACCCGACCTTATTATTTCCGTCATATAGGCTCCTTCAAATAAAGAGAGTGCCAAAACAGCTGCCCAGAATCTGTTTAAGTGTAATATAGTGCCAACACCATAATACGTCAGTAATATCACAACAAGCAGTGGAGTATTTCTAAATATCCAAACATAAATTGCAGCTATATCTTTGAAGAATCCCACCTTTGAAGTTTTCATTATGGAAAAAACAAGCCCAAGGCCAAAGGATATAAATATGGATACGGCACTAACCTGAAATGTTACAGTGAGCCCTTTTAAAAACATTGTCCGGTATTTAAGAACAACCCCCCAGTTGAACGGATAAACCTTTGCTATTGCAAAGTAAAACACAGCAGCGAGGAGAACGATCCCCGCTGCTGTAAAAATTTTTCCTACTATTCTTTTCAAGTTCTGGTCTATCCTAACCTGTCTTTTTTTCATCGAAATCTCCTCTTCTTTCATTTGAAGAACTTTCATTTTAATCACCTCAATTCAATCTAATTATTCTGCTGAAATACCCCATCTGGCTTTGAGCTGATCTATAAGTCCGCTTGTTCTTGCCCATCTTATGAATGTATTAAGCCAGTGAAGGAATTCAAGGTTTCCTCTTCTAACAGCTATTCCAAGGTTTTCCTTTGTTAAAAGTTCTCCACTTACCTCCAGAACACTGTATTTTTTTGCCATGAACTGTGCAAATATGGAATCAACTACCATTATGTCTGCTCGTCCGCTCGCAACCTGGTAAGCTGCCTCGTCCATAGTATCGAAAGCCAATATATTCGCGTTTGGAAAAAGTCTTCTTGCAGCTTCATCACCGGTTGTTCCGAGCTGGACAGCTACTCTGAGTCCCTCTATGTTTTTTAGATCGCTATATCTCGGCGCTGATGAGTATTTTTTCGTGCTATAAAGAACTGTCTGTCCTACAGTGAGATATGGATCGGTAAAATCTACTTTTAAAGCCCTCTCTGGTGTTATTGTCATACCTGAGGAGATTATGTCAAATTTTCCCGATATGAGCGCCGGTATTATTCCATCCCAGTTAACAACAACAAATTCCAATTTAACTCCAAGTATTTCTGCCATCTTTTTAGCGAGATCAACCTCAAAGCCTACTCTGTTGCCCTTCTCATCTGTTCCATAAAGTGGCATGTAACCTGCATCCTGTCCAATTCTCAAAACTCCTCTTGCTCTGATTTCATCAAGAAGATCCGCAAAGGCAAAGAAAGAAATTACCAAAACCATAACGAAAACCATAAACCTTCTCATACCCAATCCCTCCTTATTAAAAAAATTCGGGGCGCCTCCGTAGAAAGCGCCCCGAGCTGATTTCCTGCAACCAGCCCCGGACGGCTCTCCACGGAAAGGGCTGCTCTTTCCGTGACAGTGACACAGGTATTCCCTGTGCCCCCAGGCATGGAAGGTAGAGGGATCCCTTCCACCCTTCGGCTCCCTCGCCTTTCCCCTACCCCCAATTCCCTCCTGATAAGGTAGGGTACTCATCTCGGGAGCGCCTCCGCCGGGTTTCCGTATATACTTTTGCGCAATGATATCCTCTTAAGTTCCTTTTGTCAAGAATTTATTAAACTACACATATAAATCCACAAATTCCTGCTTTTCTACATCAACAATTCCATTGTTAGTAATCTTAAGCTTCGGAATAACCGCAAGCTGTATAAAATGAACTGCCATTAAAAGTTCTTTATTTGTACCAAGATTTTCCAGTGTATTATCAAGCTTTCTTATGCTTTCAACGACTTCTTCCAATAGTTCATTGGACATAAGACCAGCTATTGGAAGAGGTATAGAAGCAACTACTTTACCATCGACTACAACAACAATTCCTCCATTCATTTTTTCTACTTCTTTTGCAGCTGCTACAATGTCATCGTCATTGGTTCCTATGGAGTAAACATTATGTGCGTCGTGCCCTATACTGCCCGCAACGGCACCATTTTTCAATCTGAACCCGTTTACAAATCCCACAGAGAAGTTAGAAGCTGTATGCCTGTCAAAAACAACTATCTTCAATATATCTTTCTTTACATCTGAAACTACAAAACCATCCTTTACAGCAGGCTCAACTATTAGATGATCAGTGAGAAGACTTTTTTCGTATATCTTTATAACCCTGATTTTCTTTCCTTTATCTCTGACCTTGATGTCATCTTTTGTAAAGCTTGGAAGCCTTACTTTGCCAACAATTTCTGGTACGTCCGCTATCTTTCCTTTGAGAGTTCCCACAAATTTTCCATTTTTCACCACAACTTTTCCATCCTTTATAACCATATTTATTCTGAAATCCTCCAGATTTTCAAGTATCACAAAATCTGCCTTGTAGCCTGGCGCAACCGCTCCCATGCTTCTTAAATTGAAATACCTCGCTGTGTTTATCGTAGCCATTCTTATAGCAGTTACGGGATCAACACCATGTTTAACCGCTTTTTTTATATTAAAATCGATATGTCCTTCTTCCACAATGTCAAGGGCATCTTTATCGTCAGTACAAAATGAGAAAAAGTATTGATTTCTATCGTTCACGACGCCAATTAAAGCATCCAAATCTCTTGCCGTCGTACCTTCCCTTATAAATACTTGCATTCCTCTTCTTACCTTCTCAAGAGCTTCTTCTGCTCTCGTAGCTTCATGGTCTGATCTTATGAAAGCGCTTATGTACGCGTTGAGAGCTTTGCCGGAAAGGCCTGGAGCATGCCCATCTATTTTTCTGTACTTATGCCTTAATACTTCTATTTTTGTAATTATCTCGTTGTCCAGGTTTAAAACACCAGGAAAATTCATAACTTCACCGAGTGCAATAATCCTTTTTGGATACTTCTCAACGAAATTCACTATATCTTCAGGACCAATTCTCGCACCTGATGTTTCAAAATTAGAAGCAGGGACCGCAGAAGGTATAGCTATATATACATTCAGCGGTATCCCTTCTGTAGCTTCTATCATGTACTCTATACCATCAAGTCCGAGAACATTTCCTATTTCATGGGGGTCAGCTATCACAGTTGTCGTTCCATGCAATAAAACCGCCTTCGCAAACTGCCTTGGTGATAACATCGTGCTTTCTATATGCATATGTGCATCTATAAGTCCAGGTGCAACATACATTCCTTTGAGATCAAGAACTTCTTCTCCTTCTTCGTAATCTCCAACACCAGCGATTCTTTTTCTATAAATGGCTATATTTGCTTCTTCAATTTCACCTGTAAAAACATTGACTATCTTCGCATTCTTTATCAGAAGATGCGCAGGTTTTTGCCCCAATGCATAAGGTATGATTTCTTTTATCCTCATAATCTCCCCCCTCTGCACTTGTGCTTTTGAATGAAATTTTACCAAATAGGGTTTATGTAATAAAATTTAACGGGGTGATAAATATGAAACTGACCGTTATCATTATTATGC
>JAGHBG010000145.1 GCA_021161105.1 Thermotogaceae bacterium
AAAGGAAGTACATGATGGATTGATAAATTTAAATGTAGTGAATTTTCCAGTGTTATTGCTTGAGGAGGTGCAATATATTGTGAAGTCAGGAGTTTTGTGGCTCACCAGATCCCATGTTATTAAACCCTTATTCAAGGGTGGTAAATATCTCCCCGATCGGTGCCATTGGACTTTATAATAAATAGTGAAAACTTTAAAAAACTCTTCACTTTAGACCTTTAAGTTTTGCTATTTCTTTAAGAAGATTTCTTTCCTGCCTTGAAAGCCTCTTTGGAATGTCCACATATACTCTTACAAGGAGGTCTCCTCTTCTTCCATATTGATCAGGGACTCCCATTTTTTTAAGACGGAATATTGTTCCATGAGCAGTTCCTGCAGGTATCTTAAGAGTAGTTGTTCCACCTTCCGGTAGTGGAACTTCTATCACCGTTCCAAGAATAGCCTCTGTGTAATCTATGGTTGTTTCGTATATAAGATCACTACCACTTCTTTTGAATCTGTAGTCCTCTTTTGCCCTTATGGTTATGTACAGATCTCCGTAGTCTCCTCCATTTTCGCCGATATTGCCCCCACCAGGTATTCTTAATCTCGTTCCATCAGAAACGCCAGCAGGGATATTCACGGTTATGCTTCTTGAAGTTCTAACTCTTCCAGTTCCACCACAAACGTGGCAGACCTTTTCTATTATTTTTCCAGTTCCACCACACATATCGCATACCGTCTGGGTTACAAAATACCCAAAGGGTGTTCTTGATTCTTGCCTTACATAACCTGTTCCGTCACATTTGGGGCATGTTCTGTAACCACTTCCAGGTTCTGCTCCCGTTCCACCACAATGGGGACACCTGTCATATCTTTCATACTCTATAGTCCTTCTTCCACCACTTATTGCTTCTTTAAAATCTACAGTTAAAACTATTTCAATATCTTCTCCTTTTTTTGATCTTTGCCTTTCTCTGCTTTTTGTTGAGGTTCCCTCACCAAAGAATACATCGAATATATCCTCTCCACCAAAACTTTTTCCAAAAAAGCTTCCAAAAGTTTCACCGAAGAATTCTTTTAGTATCTCATCAAGGGATGGTATTCTTCCGCTATAGGAATATCCTCTTCCACCGGATGGTGGAACATCTCCGACATAACCAAATTTGTCGTACATGGCTCTTTTTTCAGGATCAGATAATACTTCATAGGCCTCCTGTATTTCCTTAAATTTTCTTTCTGCCTCTTCTTTGTTATTAGGATTTAGATCAGGATGCCATTTTTTAATCAATCTTTTGTAAGCTCTTTTTATTTCTTCTTGTGATGCGTTTCTTGGAACACCAAGTATTTCGTAGTAGTCTTTTTTCATTAATTATCACCACCTTCCTCCTTTTTTGCAGGCTTTACCGCAACTTTTACTTTAGCAGGTTTTAGAACTTTTCCATGAAATTTATAGCCTTTTTCAATAACTTCTACTATAGAATACTCCTCGTGCTCATCACTTTCCACTTTTTCAAAAGCTTCATGTTCAAAAGGATTAAACATTGAAGCTTCTGGATTTATAACAGAAAGTCCTTCATTTTCAAGGATATTTACAAGTTTTTTGTATATCTTTTTCATGCCTTCTATAAAACCTTCGGAATTTTCCTTCATTTTAAATGCTCTGTCAAAATCATCAAGAACCTGCGTTATCTTATCAACAAGGTATTCATTGGCATTCTTTATTATTCTCTTTTTCTCTTCAATTACTTCCCTTTTATAATTTTCAAAAGCTGCTTTTTGCCTTTTTGCGTAATCTTCAAGTTCTTTGTTTCTTTTTTTGAGTTCTATATTTTCTTTTTTTAATTTTTTGATCCCTTCTTTTAGTTTTTCAAGTTCTGATTTTTCTTCTTCATTCAAAGATTTCATTTCAGATTCTTTTTCTACCTTTTCTTTTTCTAATTTCTTTTTCTTCTTTTCTTCCATGATTTCACCTCCTTGAAGTAACTGTTAGATATTCTGTCAGCCTGTTGGTTATGAACTCAACAGAGGGAATAACCTTTTCATATTCAACAAATTTATTGGTAACAAGAGCCACATGTCCAACAAGATCACTTCCTTTGTAATAGGGAGCCACAAAGGTAGAAAAGTTTTTTAAATCCTTAACGGGATTTTCTTCTCCTATGAACACTACTATTCCGTCTTTAACTTTTTCGAATAATTTATCGAGTTTTTTTGGATTTTCCAGGATTTTAACAAGAGGTTCTATTTTTCCAGGTTTATTCTTTACAATCTCATACATTCCACTGTAGATTACCCTATCTTCTGATAAAATCAAACGCAAAATGTTCCTTGTAAGCTCTATGAATGCTTCTTCTTCCTCACTCTCAGGTTTGAATGCTTCTATTTTTTCAATGACACTGCTTATGTACATTCCAGAGAAAAGGTTCATAAGTTTTTCAAGAGCTTCAAGCATCCTTCTACCAACCCGTGATACTGGAACAACCTTGGATATTCCAAGTTCCGTTATCACGGTTATAACTGCCATGCCCTCTCCAACTGGCGTTACATAGACTTTAAGAAGTTTCAAATTTTCTATGTTGGGTTTTGTTATTATCGAAAGTCCTCCAGTTCCTTTTGAGAGTATCTTTGAGATAGCTGTTAATATACTGTTCAAGTCTCCAATAGGAAATCTTTGTGTTGCTTCAATTTCCACCTGTTCTTTTTCTTTTCGGCCAAATTTTACAATTTCATCCAGATAGAACCTGAGTCCTTTATCTGTAGGTATTCTTCCAGCAGAAGTGTGCGGTTGAAAAACGTATCCCATCTCTTCAAGCTTTTTCATATCGTTGCGCACAGTAGCACTACTCCAGTTCAGGTTAGTCACCTGGAGCACACGTTTTGAGCTTACTGGCTTTTTCGTTTTTATATATTCCTTTACAATGGAAAAGAGTACCCTATATATTCTTTCCTCATCTCGCCTCACTCTTAGCACTCCTCTCCTTTGAGTGCTAATGATATTCTACCATTGATATATGATGGTGGCAAGCAAAAAAGGTTCAAAATTATAAAAACGAATTCATTAAGGATTGTGAGGATATGTTTTAAGAAACAGTGGAGCAGTTTTTAATGATCGTTCAGTTTTCCAAAGATTAAAAAAGCGCTAGTAATAAGGATACAGAGCAAAAAAACGATAACAAGTTACAATGCCAGATGGAACGTTGTTACAGTAAATTGTTCACATATTAACATATTTTAAGAAAACAACAAACTCCCCACATGAAAGTGGGGGAGTTTGAAGGATTGAATTTTTATTTTTCAAAATTTGAATTTTTTAACTTCGTTTTGCAATTGTTCAGAAATTCTTGAGAGTTCATCTCCAGCAGATTTAATTTGATTTACTTTTTCTTCTTGTTTCCTGGTAGAATCGACGATTATTTCCATTTTTTCGGATACGCTCATGATGTTTTTGTTCGCAACGTCCATAGCACTGGCCATTTCTTCAGCAGCGGCACTCTGTTCCTGGGCTATTGCCGCAAGGTTTTGTATCATACCAGAAATATCAGATATTTCGTTTAAAATACCTCTCAAGTTTTTAGCAATACTTTCACTTTCATTGCTTGCATTATTTACTATATCAACCATATCTTTGGTTTCAACTCTAACATCTTCAGAACGATCCCGGATTGTTTTAAGAATTTGTGCAATCCTATCTGTAGCTACTTTACTCTCCTCGGCGAGTTTTCTTATCTCATCTGCAACAACAGCAAATCCTTTTCCAGCTTCTCCAGCTCTTGCAGCCTCTATTGCGGCGTTAAGTGCAAGAAGGTTTGTTTGCTCTGCAATACTTGAAATGGTTTCAACTATTTCACCGATATTTGTAGCGTTATTAGCAAGGTCATCAACTTTTGCGGATACTGAGTGGGTTTTTTCCTTTATGTCTTCTATAATTTGAACAATAGTATCAATAGCTTTTTCGCTGCTTTGGGCAGCTTTTGAAACACCTGTGGCTTTTTCGGTTAAATTTTGCGAGGTTTTAGATACATTTTGGGCGCTTGCTGCTACTTCTTCAACCCCACTGGTTGTTTCCTCTATTGCCGAAGAAGTATTTTGTATTTCGTTATTTATTTCATCGATATTTTTCGCAAGCTCTTCAATTTCATTTTTCTGCTCAGTTGAAAGAATACTTAACTGTTCTGAGTGTTTTTGTAGTGTAGAAGTAGTTTGTTCAACCTGAGCAGTTAACGAAGATAGGCTATCGAGAGATTTATTCAAGGCAGCGGCCATACGCCCAATTTCGTCTTTTGAGGTAATGTCCACTCTTTGGGTTAAATCTCCTTGACCAATTTTTTCTATGACATCTACAAACATATTGATAGATTTAACTATAATATTTCCAAGGGATATTCCAAAGATAAGTGAAAATACTATAACAATGGCAGATATTGTAAGAAGGGTAATCGTGATTTGAAATGCCCGTTTATTAACTTCCTTTTCAAGCGCTGCTGAAACGAAGATCCATCCATTGCTCAGCTTAGAAAATGCTGCCAATCTCTTTACACCGTTGTATTCATAGCTAATTACACCACTTTTTTCTCTGCTATTGACCATTTGTTTGAACCAATCAAAATCTTCAACTGATGTGCCAATTTTTTCAGAATCGGCATGTAAAAGCGTTTTCCCTTCAGATGAAACAACATATGAATATCCATCCTCGCCAAATTTAGCATTTAAGAATTTATTTGCTAATGTAGATAATGACAGATCAATACCTACAACGCCTTGAATTACACCGTCTTTGATAACTGCTTTGGCAATGGTTACAACGATATCACCAGAGACTGCATCAATGTAAGGATCAGTAATTATAACCTCATTTCTGTTGTTTACGGCTTTTATATACCAGGGTCGCGAAGTTGGATCAAAATCTTCCGGAAGTTCTGCATCAGGATATATATAAAACTTTTTATCGCTGGTCCCAAGATATACATACTTAATATCTTTATATTTGCTTTTTAGATTTTGAAAAGTTTTCATCATCCATGTGGATTCATCATACTTGTTTTCCTTAGCACCCACCACGTTTGCATCAGATGATAAGAAGTTGACTAAATTACTGAATTGTCCAATGAAAGATTCAAAACTGTTTGCAGCAGATGTGGCAATAACCTGTAAAGAGTTTCTTCCTACTTCACTTCCCACTTCGTACGCGTTAATTATTGAAACAACTGACACAATGACCAAAGGTAGAACTGCTGACAGCAGCACCAATAACAGGAACTTGTTCCTTATTGAGAGATTTTTAAACACAACATCACCTCCATGTTTTTGCTTTATGGATGCCAAGATTCTCCGAAAGAATATACCATAGAAAAGGTCTTGTTATCAACTATTGGATGGTTAAGAAGTGCATCAAAAATGTTAAATAACATATGTTTAGTCAGCGGTAAGTATAAAATGTAACCAAAATCATAACTGTAATTTATGTTATTTTTACGAATATTATGCATATTAATTTGTTAACAAGGTGTAAAATATATAGTGAAATAAATGGTAATATGTGGCATTAGGTTAATGATGATTTTACAAATAAAGGTAGTTTCCTTCGATAACATAAATGATAAAATAAATAACACAAAAGTAATGAGTCTGAACTTTTCTTCTATAAAAAACCAGGGGAGGACTGTTCATGTATAGAATAAGGATTTATGGCGACCCAATTTTAAGAAAAAAGGCAAAAAAAGTAGAAGTTTTTGATGATAATTTAAATGATATATTGGAAGAGATGATAGAGACCATGTATCTTGGAGATGGAGTGGGACTTGCAGCACCTCAGGTGGGACTTTCTCTAAGAACTTTTGTCATGGACTGGGGTGAGGGGCCTCTTAAAGTCATTAACCCTGAGATTCTGGGATTCAGCGAAGAAAAAGTCATTGATGAGGAAGGGTGCCTTTCTCTTCCCGATATATTCGAAGATGTTGAAAGATCCAGATGGATAAAGGTTAGATTTCAGGATGAAAAAGGAAATGTCCACGAAAGAACTTTTGAAGATTATCCTGCAAGAATTTTTCAGCATGAATATGACCATTTAGATGGGATTCTTTTTATAGATAGAATCTCGGCGGTGAAAAGAGTAGCGCTCAAACCGAAATTGCTTGAGCTTATGAAAAGATCCCGTCAAGCTTCAAAGAGGTGAAAATTTTGAAAATATTTTTCATGGGAACAGATGAATATGCAGCAGAACATCTGAAGTTTTTACTGGAAAACGCGATAGAAATTTCCTTTGTTATATCACAACCTGATAGGCCAAAAGGTAGAGGAAAGAAGCTTCTCCCAACTCCTGTGAAATCAGTAGCACAACAGTATGGTATTGAGATTATCCAACCACAAAAGCTAACAAAAGATATTTCAGAGAGGTTAAAGAGTTTTGACATGGGAATAGTTGTATCATACGGAAAGATAATACCTCAGCATATGCTGGAAACTCCAAGACTCGGGCTTTACAATGTTCATCCTTCGCTCCTTCCCAGATGGCGTGGGGCAGCCCCTATTCAAAGAGCACTTGAAGCTGGTGATCAAATAACGGGAGTTACTATATTCAGAGTGATAAAAGAACTTGATGCGGGTCCAATAGCAATTCAAAGAAAAGTTAATATTGGTTATTACGAAACCTATGGTGAGCTCTCGAAAAGGTTAATCAGACTTGGCAGTGATATGCTTCTTGAACTTCTGCTAATGGCAAAATCGGGCAATATTCCATTAAAACCTCAACCTAACGATGGTGTGACCTATGCAAGAAAGATTGAGAAAGAAGACCTCAAGGTCGATTTTTTTGAACCTGCGGAAAAGGTGAAAAACAGAATAAGAGCCTTTGATCCAAAACCAGGAGTGTACGCTTTTTTAAAAGATAAAAGAGTAAAACTCTTTGGTGTTTTAGAGGTTTTGAAAGATTCTTTAACGCCTGGAACTATTTTCAAGATAAATAAGGAGGGGGCTATAATAGGTTGTGGAGAGGGAGCTGTGAAGGTAGCTTTTGTGCAGTTTCCTGGCAAGAAACCTGTTAAGTTCATGGAAGCGGCCAACGGCAGGCTGATTAAAGAAAGTGATGTATTGAAATAGCCTATCTTGTTGTCTTTCGGAGTGATTATTTTGAGACAGAGGAAAATTCATAAAAGGATTTTGCTTACTATAGCTTTTATATATGTTTTAAGTTGCATTTTTTACACAAGATATATAACGGGTAAAGAGCAGCAAGTTTATGCATATTTTTCTGGGTTTTTATCAAGTCATGCATGGCAGTTTGATGTGAAAAATCTTTCAAATATGGCAGATAGTATAATATACGGAACAAATGTTTACAGAATAGTTGTTATAGACGATACTGGTGAGGTGCTATACGACAACAAAGCTAACCCTGGCACGTTAAGTAAAGTTTTTTTGAAAGTTGGTATATATTGGCTGAAGAAGCATCAATTTGAGATGAAACACGATGACGAAAAATTCGGGCAAATTGTGTTTTATTCTTTAAGAAAAGATTTCAACGTGTATACTTACTTTTTCATTGCAGCATTGGGATTGTATTTGATAATAACAAACCAGATAAATTTGAGAGAAGCTCTCAAGGACCTTTCTACCACAAAAGGAGAGCTTGAAGAAACGGTTGAAGAACTGGAAAATACCATAGAAGAGCTTAACAATACTCAGGAAGAACTTATAAATTCAGAAAAAATGGCTTCAATTGGAAGGTTTGTTGCCGGAATAGCCCATGACCTTAACACTCCAGCTGGAATAATATACACAGGCCTTACAGAACTTCAAAGATACCTGGAAGAACTAGAAGAATCTTATAAAAATGGCAAAGTTAGAAAGAAAGACTTTGAGGATTTTCTGAGTTCATCAAAAGAACTTGTGGATATGATGATAAAAAATATTACAAGAATTGCGAGCCTGGTAAAAGGATTGAAAGGAGTAGCATTTCAGGAAGCAGGAGGAAAGCCTTTAGAGGTAAATTTGAAGAATTTAATAAATGATGTTATTTCTGCGATATCCCCTAAACTGAAAAGGTCGAAAGTTAAAGTTGAAATTAGCTGTCCTGATGGCCTTCAGATGAGATCCTATCCTTCAGCTATTTCTCAGGTACTTATGAACCTCACAGAAAATTCTCTTTCCCACGGATTTGATGGTGATGTTCAGAATCCCACCATAAGAATAAAAGTAGAAGATAAAGGTGATTATGTTCAGATAATCTATGAAGATAATGGCAGGGGGATGAGCGAAGATGTAAGGAGGAAAGCTTTTGAACCTTTTTACACAACAAAGCCGGGAAAAGGTGGAACCGGACTTGGACTTTATATAGTGTATACTTTGGTCGAAGATAAACTGGCTGGTGAAATCACGCTGGAGAGTGAAAGTGGTTTAGGAGCGAGGTTTTTAATAATTCTACCTAAGAATTTAAAATAGAGGGAGGAAGTATATGACGGAATTTCTAGACTTTATAGATGATAAGGGAAGTAAGGAACTACCGTCTGATAATTGGAAAATCCTGGTTGTAGAAGACGATGAAGATGTACAGAGGCTTACAGAGCTTGTCCTGAGGGATCTTGAATTTGATGGAAAAGGAATAGAGATATTAACGGCTTATTCAAAAGAAGAGGCAAAAAAGATATTTGAGAAGCACGACGATATAGCTGTTGCAATAATAGATGTTGTTATGGAAGACAAAACTGCGGGACTCGATCTTGTAAAATACATAAGAGAAGATCTAAAGAACCGCAAAACAAGGCTTATCATAAGAACAGGTCAACCGGGATATGCTCCCAAAAGGGAAGTAATTTTGAACTACGATATAAATGACTACAGAGAAAAGACAGAACTCTCAACCGAGATGATGATAGGAATAGTTGTAACAGCCTTACGGTCTTACAGAGATATAATAAATTTTGAATTCGAAAGTAATCTTACAGAAAATATTTTTGAATTGTCTCATAAAACAACAGAAAATCTTTCACAAGTAAACCTTGTTCTTGATTTCCTAAAAAATCTTGGGAAAGTACTTAAAAGGTATGGTATAGAAATAAATGCAACTGTTGTAGACAAAAATGAAGAAAGTTTCTATTTTGGGAAAAGCCCCCCAAGTATGGAGGATGATTACTCCGATATAAAAGATGACATATCGTGGGTTGATGATAGTACCCTACTTGTTAATCTTTATGTCAACAAGGTAAAAGAGCTTACAATGGTTATCGAGTTTACTGGTAAATTGAGTCAAGATTGGAAAGATAAAATAGCCATTCACATGCTCCAGGTATCAACACTGATTAGCAACAAGATTATAAAAGATATGATAAACAATACTATGTACCAGATGATCTTTACACTGGCTGATCTTATAGAACATAGATCTGTGGAAACAGGAGAACATATAAGAAGGGTAGGAGAAATGAGTTATGCTCTTGCAAAACTCTATGGGATGGATGAAAACACAGCACAAAAGATTAAGATTGCATCTTTGCTCCATGATGTCGGCAAGATAGGCATACCTGACACAATCTTAAACAAGCCTTCAAAACTCACCGAAGAAGAATATGAAATAATGAAAACTCATACACTTATAGGTTACAAAATACTCTCAAAACAAAAAAACGAGATTTTCAACTTAGCTGCCAAAATAGCTCTTTATCACCATGAAAATTGGGATGGGAGCGGATATCCTGAAGGTTTGTCAGGAGAAGCTATTCCCCTTGAAGCAAGGATAGTTGCTATAGCTGACAACTATGATGCATTAATTTCTGAAAGGATTTACAGAAAAGCATGGCCAGAGGATAAGGTTCTTGAGTATATAAGAGATATGAGAGGTATAAAATTTGACCCCAAAATAACAGATCTTTTCTTTAGATATTATAAGGAGATAACTAAATAGAATACTAAAAGGGAGGAATAAGTATGGCAACGGTGGGTAGATTTATTGAGGGGGAGATAACCAGTAGTAATAAGTTTCTTTCACCTGCGAAGGTAACCGTTGAAACTGCCTTTTACAGAAATAATGTTATTATGGTCACGTCAAGAAGAGAATCCTACAAGCTTGCCAAAAACTCTCCGGGAACCATAATCCTTGACTGGAAAGTTTACAAACCACATCTTCTCGACTTAAACGAAGACACTCATGTTCTTCTTTTCAATGATGGAGCTGTTGTTGGAAGGTATGCGAAAGGTAGAAGAATATTAGGAACCCCCGGCGTTGATAGCTCTTATTATCTCTCCATATTAAGAGAAGCTGTTTACAATACTCGTTACAGAAAAATGTATCACGCTACATCTTTCACAGGTCTTCATGAAGATTTTATGGTTAGAAACCATCTTTTAATACCTGAAGGCCATGAAAATCTTCTTTACAACTGGCTTTTAAACTTTCAGCATGAAACACCTGAGTACTCAGAAATGTACAAAAGATCCAAAAAATACAATGAGCCAGATGTATATATCTTCTCAGATCCAGACTGGAAGCATCCAGATTTTCCTATGGGGCTTGTTATATTTGACCCAGCACATAATGTTGCTGCGATTCTTGGAATGAGGTATTTTGGGGAATTTAAAAAGGCAACATTGACTCTTGGATGGGGCACTGCAAGTAGAAACGGATATGTTGCATGCCATGGTGGCCTTAAAAAGTTTGAATTTGATGGGAAGTCTTTTGTTGCCGCGTTTTTTGGTCTCTCAGGATCGGGGAAAAGCACTCTTACCCATGCAAAGCATGAAGGAAAATACAAAATAACGGTTCTTCACGATGATGCTTTCATAATAAATCTTCAAGATAGATCTTCGATTGCCCTTGAACCTCAGTATTTCGATAAAACAGCGGATTACACCACAGCATCAGAGGATAACGAATATCTTCTCACGATACAAAATTGTGGAGTCACAGTGACAAAAGATGGAAAGTTGGTTCCCGTTATGGAAGATATAAGAAACGGCAACGGAAGGGCTATAAAATCAAGGTTCTGGTCTCCAAACAGGGTGGATAAGGTAGATGAGCCAATTAATGCAATTTTCTGGATAATGAAAGATCCTGCTCTTCCACCAGTTATAAAAATAGAGGATCCTTCTCTTGCATCAGCAATGGGAGCAACGCTTGCAACGAAAAGGACCTCAGCGGAGGCGGGTGTTGATACATCAAAACTTGTTATAGAGCCTTATGCAAACCCCTTCAGAACTTGGGTTTTAAATGACGATTTTGTAAGATTTAAGAAACTCTTTGAAGATGGGGTTGCATGCTATGTGATAAACACAGGACACTTTATGAATAAAAAAGTTCCAAAGGAAGTCACTCTGGCTATAATTGAATCGATTGTAGAGGGGAGAGCTGTCTTTAAAGATTTCGCTGGTCCTGTGAAGTACATGGATATAGAAGGATTTGAAGTCAGATTTTCTGATGAATATAAAAAAGCGTTACTTGACTCTTTCGGGATGAGGTTGGAGTATCTGGAAGAGAATGCAAAATCTGAAGGGATAAATTATATTTCGGAAGATGCCGTCTGTGTGATGAAAAATATATATGAAGAAATCAAAAATTTTAGAGGAGATGAATGAAAATGGGAAAATTAAAAAAGCTTGTTGTTCCGAATCTTACCAAATTTGATGAAGAAGGAAATCTTGTTCTTGATGAAGCGTATAAAAATTTTTTGGAAAAGTTGGTAGAAAACGGCGTTGATGTTCTGATGCCATGTGGTAGCAACAGCGAGTTTCATGTTATGGATATCGAAGAAAGAAAAGCTATGGTCGAATTCGTTATGGATGTGATGAAGAATAAAGCAGAAATTATGCCTCATGTTGGGTCTGCAAGTTACAAAGAGACCAAAACTTTAGCAAATCATGCATTTTCTTTGGGAGTAAAGAGAGTATCAATTGTGGTTCCATATTACTTTGTTTATGATGAAAAGGCTTTGATAGACTATTTTGTATCCCTGGCAAGAGAATTTTCTGATAAAGAATTCGTGCTTTACAATATACCTGCTTTTGCAGGAAATACTCTGGAGATTGACACGATTTTGAAGATAAAAGAAAAGGCACCAAATGTTGTGGGTTTAAAGGATACTGCTTCAAGACCCTGGATCGTTAATATTATAAAGAGAGAGGTTCCAGGCTTTATAATCTATGGAGGAAACGATTCAATGATAATTGATTATGTAGGAAGAGGTGCAGATGGGCATGTATCTGGAAGTGCCAATGTCTTTCCAAAACTTGTGAGAAAACTCCTTGATGAAGTTGAAGCAGGCAATTATAAACAGGCGTTTTTACTTCAAATTGAAATGGAAAAAATCATAAGAAATATAACTGGTCGTGAAGCTTTTATAGCGGCGAATAAATACACCTTAAAAATTGCGGGTTTTGATCTTGGTGTTCCGGGGAAGCCTAGCAGACCTTTGAGCGAAGATGAAATGAACGAAATAGATAAATTTTTGCCAGAGGTAAAAGACTGGGTAATATCTTAACATCAAATTGATTGTAAAAGTATCCTCTGCGGGTGTAATTGCCCGCTTTTTTGTTGCAGAAATTGCAAGAAGTTTTCGTCAGAGTTTGTATTTTCTTCATTTAGGTTTCATCAATGAATTACTGTAGAACTACCTCATGTTACATTACAAAATGTTTTTCCTAATATTTTTATAAATTGATATAATAAATCCAGTGTGATGTGGGGGCAATGAAGGAGGTGAATTTTCGTTGATAACAAGGGATAGAGCACTTGAGCTTCTTAAAAAACATTTAAAGAACAGGAATTTATTCAAGCACTGTCTTGCGGTTGAAGCTGTTATGAGGGAATTGGCAAAAAAGTTCGGTGAAGATGAAGAGCTCTGGGGTTTGACAGGGCTTCTTCATGATCTTGATTACGATTACACGAAAAATGATCCTGAAAAGCATGGTCTTGTAACACTTGAGCTTCTTAAAGATGAAGATGTGCCCCAGGAGATGCTTGATGGAATATTGGCTCATTGTGGAAAGAAGGAGAGGAACACACTTATTGAAAAGGCCATATACCCGGCAGATCCCGTAACAGGTTTCATAGTTGCTGCGGCTCTCATAAGACCAGAAAAAAAGTTAGAAGTTGTTGATGTTCAGTTTCTTAAAAGGAGATTTAAGGAGAAGGCCTTTGCAAAAGGTGCAAATAGAGAGCAGATAAAAGCTTGTGAAAAAATTGGAATGACGCTGGATGAGTTTCTTGAACTTTCTTTGAATGCTATGAAAAAGATTTCTGCTGAACTTGGATTGTGAGGTGATTTTTATGGAAATAAAAAACATGGTGGATGAATGGATTGAAAAATATCATAGGAAATACCAGTTTGAACTGGATGAGGGAAGGATGGTTTCTAAAAATGATGTTAGAAGTGCTATAGAGCATACCAACTTAAAGCCCACTGCAACTCCAGAGAATATAAGAAAGCTATGTGAAGAAGCAAAAGAACATAATTTCTATGGAGTTTGTGTGAATCCGGTGTATGTAAAACTTGCAAAGGATGAATTGAAAGGCTCAAATCAAAAAGTAGTAACCGTTTGTGGTTTCCCACTTGGTGCTACTCCAAGTCAGGTTAAAGCTTGTGAAGCCAGAAGAGCCGTCCAGGATGGAGCGGATGAAGTTGATATGGTGATAAACATAGGTCTTTTAAAGGCAAGAGAGTACGAGAAAGTTTATGAAGATATAAAATCTGTTGTGGAAGCAGCGGGTGTACCTGTGAAAGTGATAATCGAAGCATGTTATCTTACTGATGAAGAAAAGGTCGCAGCTTGTGTTATATCGAAATTGGCTGGAGCTGCTTATGTTAAAACTTCAACAGGTTTTGGGAGTGGTGGAGCAACTGTGGAGGATGTTCATCTTATGAGATGGGTTATTGGCAGAAGGATGGGGGTAAAGGCAGCCGGTGGGATCAGAGACTTTGAAACAGCAGCTTTGATGATTCGAGCTGGTGCAAACAAAATAGGAACAAGCTCTGGTGTTAAGATAATGGAAAGTGCGAAATAATTTCAGAGGGGGGGAGATTTATGGGAATTGAGAACATTACCGTCGGTGAATTTGTAGAGCAGGTTTCCAGTAAAGAACCAGTTCCAGGTGGTGGAGCTGTTGGAGCAGTTGTGGCGGCTTTGGCGGCAGGATTAACAGAAATGGTAGCTAATCTAACAATAGGAAAGAAGAAGTATAAAGAATGGGAAGGGGAAATGGAAAGAGTTGTAAGCGAAATGGAAAAGACAAAAGAAGAGCTTTATCTGATTGCAAAGAAGGATATGGACGCTTTTAATGCATTTATGGAAGCCATGAAGCTTCCTAAGAATACGGAAGAGGAAAAGAAAATAAGGCAGGAAAAAATGCAAGGAGCTTTGAAAGGTGCTATAGATGTTCCTTACGAGCTTGCAAGGAAAGCAAGAGACATAATAAAGCAAACCGAAATAGTAACGGAGTTTGGAAATAAAAACGCAGTGTCTGATGCTTTAAGTGCTGCGGAACTCTGCAAGGCTGCTTTTGAAATAGCCAAAGCCAATGTGTATATAAATCTCAAATACCTGAAGGATGAAAAACTCAAGGAATATTATGAGCAGGAAACAGATGAACTGGAAAAGCAAGTTTACGGATCTTACAACAGAATAAAGGAAATGATAAAGGAAAATGGCTGGCTTTGAGTTTGAGGTATACAAACAGGATGGAAGAGCGAGATATGGAAAGGTAAAAACTGTTCATGGTGAATTTGAAACACCGATCTTCATGCCAGTTGGGACCAATGCCAATGTAAAGCTCATGAGGCCCAGAGACCTGGAAGAAGCTGGAGCAAGGATAATATTATCTAACACCTTTCACCTGTATCTAAAGCCTGGCATGGAGATTATTAGTCTCCATGGAGGGCTTCATAATTTTATGAAATGGCCCCACAGTATCCTTACAGATAGTGGAGGCTTTCAGATTTTCTCCTTGCCGCTTTTTAAGGTCGATGATGAGGGAGTGGCTTTTAAATCACCTCTTGACGGTTCAAGAGTCTATATGTCACCGAAGATTTCTATGGAAGTTCAAAAAATACTTGGTTCTGATATAGTAATGGCTTTTGATCAATGTATACATCCTGATGCTTCTTATGAAGAAACAGAGGAAGCTGTGGAGAGAACATTCAAATGGGCGAAGATATCAAGAGAAAACATAAGTCCACCACAGGCGCTCTTTGGGATAGTTCAGGGTGGGGTGTTTGAGGATTTGAGAAAGAAAAGCACAGAGCAGATAACCTCTATTGATTTTGAAGGATATGCTATCGGAGGACTCAGCGTGGGGGAACCAAGAAATGTTACACTGGCTATGACAAAGGTGGTTGTTGATGGTCTTCCTGAAGATAAGCCACGGTATTTTATGGGGGCAGGTTCACCAGAGCTTATACTGGAACTTGTAGAAATGGGAGTTGATATGTTTGATAGTGTCTTTCCTACAAGACTTGCCAGACATGGAGCAGCTTTGACATGGAATGGCAGGATAAACATTAGATCAGCTCGCTACAAGAAAGATTTATCGCCGCTTGATGAAAATTGTTCTTGCTACACCTGCACAACCTTTACAAAGTCTTATTTGCATCACTTGTTTTCCAGAAAAGAAACCTTGGGCCAGATTTTATTGACGATCCACAACATTACATTCATGATGAAACTTATGGAAAGGTTGAGAGAATCGATAAAAGAAGGAGAATTCAAAGAATTTAAAGATAAGTATATAAACATATTTTCCTGAAATGGTGGAGGGGTAATGAAAAGAGCAGTTATTTTGATGATTTTTTTGGTATTGCCGACAAGCTTTGTGATAGCGATTACCCCGTTGGGGTTGGGAGTATTTGAAAGTGGATGGAAGTTTTCCTATCAGAATCCCGCGGAGGTTTATTACATAGATAAGACCTCCGTATCTTTCACTATAAAACCTTATTTTGGAGATAGAAAAGAAATTGTGTCGTGGGTAAGTATAATGCAACCAGCAAATGATGGGAATTTTGCAGGTGTGCTGGCTTTTAACAGGCATTATTATGAAGGATCAGGTGATACATATTCGCTGGAATATCACATAGCAGGGGGAAGATTAGGACTTTCCTGGGGAGCAAAGATTTCAACGGAGTATATGGCACTTTCGTCTGCGACAGATTATTCCTTAAAGGTTAGCTTTGGTGTTGATGGGTTTTACAACATATTGAGGTATGGTTTCGTTATTGAGGATCTATATCTTTATTCATCAAATCCTTCTGTTTATATGATGGGCAGGTATGTGGCAGCGGTTGGAGTATTCACTAAAAACTATGCGCTCCATTTTGGAGGATATACGCTTAATTTCGATATCTACGGAGGGTATTTAGGGATTGCGCTGGATTTCACGAAAATGGCAGTTGGAGGTAGAGTAGAATATTTATACGACCCATCATTAGATAAAGGTTATTTTGGCTACCAGCTGGGAGCAGTTGTGAATATTGATTACATCTCTATTGGTGGTGCTTATGGATCGTCTGTACAGCCTGCAAGTTACAGTATTCCATTTACAGATGTTGGAAAGAAAAATTCACTTATGTTTTCGCTCAATATAAAATACTAATTGCCATAGGAGGTAATAAACATGAAAAAATTTATAAAGGCACCTGCTAAATTTTATTTTCACTATCCTTTTCCTGTTACTATCGTTGCCACAAAATATGAGGATAAAGTAAACATGATGAGTGCTGTGTGGCATACTCAGCTGTCTTTTGCCCCACCTCTTTACGGAGTTTTGATCTCAAGAAAAAGGTATACGCATTCTTTAATAGAAAAATCCAGGGTTTTCACGCTCAATTTTGTTGACTATGAATTTGTGGAAACGGTCGCCTTTGTTGGAAGCGTCTCTGGAAGGGATTATGATAAGGCTCATGTATTCGATATTCCGCTTGAGGATGGTAGGGTTGTTGATGCTCCCGTTCTTTCTGAAAGTTATGCTGCTTATGAGTGCGAATTATATGATATGAAAGAATACGGTGATCACACATTGTTTGTGGGTAAGATAGTAGGAGTTCATTACGATAGCGAACTTTATAATGGAGAGAAATATCAACCCAATATCGGACGAATATTTCCTGTTCTTTACCTGGGCAGTGATACTTATGTCACTACAGATTCCACGACTAAGAAAAAATATACAAAGCAGGATGTTCTTGAATTTATTAAAAAATGGCAAGGTGAATGAAGATTGTTACTCTAATAAAATGTGAAGGTTTGAATGGAACCATTTTTGGCAATAAAAATGCACACCCCAGCTGGACTTACCCCCGAAAGTAGGACACAAAAAAAGATAATTGACTTTTCAAACGGCATGGCTTTGGTATTCAACCGGAGTCATGTTTTTGGGCCTCTTCCGTTAGCTGTGTAAAAGCTAAGCCTGACACAATTAAATCCTCCCTTCAAATATTTGTTTAAGCTGCCCGTAAATTATCCCAATCTTTCATCTTCTTCCCAGCCCATTTCTTCTCTATCCCTATTATCGCTAAATACAGGCTCTTACTCAACGACTCATCACTCGAAAACACTTTCTTTCCCTTCAATTCTTTCGCAAATTCTTTCTTCTATATCAGATGTGCTCATGCCCTTTGAGTACAGGCTCAGTACCCTGTCTGCAAGGTCATCGAACATGGTCTTCCTTTTTGGGATTATATGAGAATCGACTTGAGAGTTTCTATCTCCTGGAGTGTTGATTTGCATGTATTTAACTTGAGGGGAAATGTTGTTGCTGCTTTGAGAGGTGCGGTGTTTCTTTTTACTGTTCATGATATTACGACCTTGACGCAACCATTCATATCATCTCCTCCATCATATATTTTGCAAGTTCATAAGAGACATCAATATTACATGGTTTGGATTTCAAAGGTTTTATTGAGTTTTCAAAGATTTCTTTGTAAATTTCCATGTTAAACATTCCGCCAAAAGTGTAGACGATTTCAACTTTTTCTTCATCTGCGAGCTTTTTAATTCTTTTTGCAAATCTTTCTATTTCTTCTTTAATCACTGATAAAACGAGTGGAGTGGGTTTTAGAGATTTAGTTAAGCTTGAGATTGTCTCTTTGAAATTTCTTTGTGATTGTATGGGAATTAGGTCAGGTACCTCTTTGACTTTAAAATGTTTCAAAATTATATCAAATGTTTCATCGTAATTTTCAACACCGTCAAAGTAATCGAAAGCCTTTTTAATCAATTTGAGGGAAATGGAGAATCCACCCCCCTCATCGTCAAAGAGAAACCCCCAACCGCCCTTTCTCTTGCCGGATTTTGACAGCACTATACTGCCTGTTCCGGCAATGGCAACAATCCCATTTTCCTCGGTTACGCAGAATCTCACAACAGCCTCCGCATCCGATATAGCATATAAAACAACCTTACCGAAAATATCTTCAGCAACTTTTTTGAACCTCTTTATTTGAAACTCTCTTCCACCACCAGATAGACTTGCACCAATACCATCAACTTTTCCTGACCAGTTCTTAATTTTTTGAAGTATGTCGATCAGCTTTTCATCGGAGATCGATGTCAAGTTCATACCTTCTTTTAGGATTTTTTTGTAGGTCTTTTCATCGTCGATTAAGATAGCCTTTGTTGTCGTTCCACCACCATCTATTCCTAAAACTTTCATTTTTTAACTCCTTGATACTCTGAATTTGAATTTGTCTCCTCTGTATATCGATACAACATACTCAACACACTGACCATCGGATGTGTAAGTGTATCTTTTTCTTAGAAGAGCGCATTTTCCTTTTTTAAGGTTCAAGAGTTTTGCTTGCTGTGATGAAAGCTCGGCGACTTCTATTATCTCATCGGCTCTTACAAGAGAGATCCCTATCTCTTTTCTTAAAATCCTGTATAGAGATTCTTTTGACATGTCTTTTTCCAATATGTTGAGTATTCTTACATCCACTGCGGGATTCAGGTAAGCTTCTTCCACCGCTACTGGCGTGTCATTGATATATCTTATTCTTTTGAGCATGACGACTAATGATCCATCAGGAAGGTTGAAGACGCTCTTAGCTTCTGGAGGAACCCTGACGAGTTTGTTAACAAGAACTTTTGACTTTACTCTGTTTTCTCCTACCTCTTCGGTGAATCCTGTTAATTTTGTAAGATGCTCTTCTCCTTGAACATTCCTTATGAAGGTTCCTTTACCTTTTTTTCTTTCGATGAGACCTTCTATAACCAGTCTTTCAAGAGCTTTTCTTACTGTCATTCTGCTGACATTGAACTCCTCACAAAGCTCTTTTTCTGTGGGAAGCTTACCGCTGCTGTAGTAACCCTTCAAAATTCTTTCTTTTAGTTGCTTGTAAAGTTTGTAATACATTGGAATTGGGTATGAATCTTTCATTTGTTATCACCTTCCGATTGTAATAATTTTAAAGCTTCATGGATTTTCTCAGTCTTTTTAAGTGTTTCCTCACATTCTTTTTTATTTTTCCCAGAGAGAATCATCAATATAGCAAGCTTTGGTCTGAGGTCTGCTTCTTCTATGTACTTCTCTGCTTCACGCCGTGAAATCCCTGTCACCTCTGATATTATTCTAACTGCTCTTTTTTTCAACTTTGAATTCAAAACCTTAAGATCAACCATATAATTTTTATAAACTTTACCTATCTTTATCATAGTAGCCGTACTGATCATATTAAGAACCATCTTCTGGGAGGTTCCTGCTTTCATTCTGGTGCTTCCCGTTATAACTTCCGGGCCTGTGATGATTTTTATAGTTATATCTGCAAATTTCTCAAGGAGCGGTTTCGAAACATTGGTTATAAGGACGACGGTGGCACCAACCTCCTTTGCCTTAATAAGCCCACCTTTTACATAAGGTGTTCTTCCACTTGCTGTTATTCCAATTACTACATCTTTTTTTGAGACATTAGCTATTTCTTCCAGATCTCTTGCACCTTCTTCTTCCATATCCTCTACATTTTCTAAAGATTTTGATAATGCTTCTTTACCACCAGCAATAAGTGGAAAAAACAAACCTTCTGGTACACTGAATGTGGGGACTGTTTCTACAGCATCTACGAACGCTATCCGCCCGCTTGTACCAGCTCCCATGTATATTACTCTTCCTCCATTTTCAATGGCTTTTACAGTTTTTTCAACCACCTTTGCTATTTTAGGAATTGCTTTTTCAACAGCTAAAGGAATCTTTTTATCTTCCTCGTTAATCTTTTTCAATATTTCTTCTATAGAAAGTTCATCGATGTTTGTTGTATTTGGATTGGGACTTTCCGTTTCAAGAATATCAAGGATATCCTCCAAACCTGTTCACCTCACGTTCTCATTGTATACTCGTTGAATGTTTATTTCATTTGTATAATAC